>CBIHMN010000067.1:0-8920 GCA_966211005.1 uncultured Arenimonas sp. | reverse complement strand
GCCATGGCTGCCTCGTCGGGCTGCTGGCGCTCGACGTCATGTACTACCTGCCGCTGGGCGCGGTGACGTGCCGCATCACGGCGATCGCCGTCGCCGACACGGAGCAGCGCCGCGGCATCGGCAAGCGCCTGCTGAAAGAGGCCGAACAGCGTGCGCGCGCCGCCGGCGCCGCGCGCATCGAACTCACCTCGGCGCTGCGGCGCGAACAGGCGCATGCGTTCTACCGCGCGTGTGGCTACGAGGACAGCGCGCTGCGGTTCCTGAAGCGGCTCGGGGACGCCTGAAAAGCCGGCTTTTGCTACCGCAGCGTCTCGACCGCCGTGCGCAGGCGGCGATGCACGCGCAGCTCGCTGCGCCGGTCGGGGCGCACCAGCACCGGCCGCGCGGTTTCGCACAGCAGCGGCAGGTCGAGCGCGCTGTCGGTGTAGACCGCGGCGAACGGCGGCCGGATGCCGAGGCGCGCCAGCGCCGCGAGCTTGCGCGGGCCGATCGTGTGTTCGACGCCGATGTAGCCGCCGAACGCCGGCCGCACCGTCGAGCCGATCAGCTCCACGTCCGGCCCGCCGAGCGCGCGCCACAGCCCGCGCGCCAGTCCCGCTTCGGCGCCGGTGACGATCACCACGCGGTCGCCCGCCGCGAGGTGCGCCTGCAGGCGCTCCACGGCGGGCGCGATCAGCAGCGCCTCGCGACGCCGCGCGCAGTCCTGCAGGAAATCGTCGCGCGCTTCCTCGAGCGACTCGGGCGTACGCCCGACGGTCGCCAGCCACGTATAGAAGCTCGCCGGCAGCCACGCGCTGCGCCACCACGCGAAGCCGGGCCGCAGGAACGGCCACGTCAGCCCGGCGGCGAGCCGGCGCCAGTGCGAGTCGGTCAGGCGCGTGCGCAGCCACGCCGCGGCGCAGTCGCCACGCACCAGCGTGCCGTCGAAATCGAACACCACCGTCGCGCCGGTCATCCGAACAGCCTCGCGAGCTCGGTGCCCGGGTCGGGCGCGCGCATCAGGCTTTCGCCGACCAGGAACGCATGCACGCCCGCCGCGCGCATGCGCGCGACGTCCTCGCGCGTGGCGATGCCGCTTTCCGTGACCAGCCGCCGGTCGGCCGGCACCGCCGGCTGCAGCGCGAGCGTCGTCTCGAGCGAGACCTCGAAGGTGCGCAGGCTGCGGTTGTTGATGCCGAGCAGCGGTGCGGCGATCGGCAGCGCGCGCTCCAGCTCGTCGAGATCGTGCACTTCGACGAGCACGTCCATGCCGAGTTCGAGCGCGAGATGCGACAGCTCCGCGAGCGCGGCGTCACCGAGCGCGGCGACGATCAGCAGCACGCAGTCGGCACCGAGCACGCGCGCCTCGTAGAGCTGGTACGCGTCGATCGTGAAGTCCTTGCGCAGCACCGGCAGCGCGCAGGCGGCGCGCGCCTGCCGCAGGAAGTCGTCGTGGCCCTGGAAGAAGTCGACGTCGGTGAGCACCGACAGACAGGCGGCACCGCCCCGTTCATAGCTGGCGGCGATCGCCGCCGGGTCGAAATCGGGCCGGATGACGCCCCTGCTCGGGCTCGCCTTCTTGATCTCGGCGATCACCGCGGCCTGGCCGGCGGCGATCCTGGCGTGCAACGCGTCGGCGAACCCGCGCGTCGGCGGCAGCCCGTCGATCCGCGCCGACAGTTCGCGCAGCGGCCGCCGCTGCGCGCGCTCGGCGACCTCTTCGGCCTTGCGCCGCAGGATGCGCTGCAGCACGTCGGGAACCGGGGTCGGGTTCATTCACGTTCCGCCCGGCGGCCGTACGCGCGTTCGACCTTCGCGACTCGCAGTTCGAAATGCGCGTACCAGTCGCGCCGCCCCTTCTCGCGCGCGGCGACGTGCTCCGCGTGGCGGCGCCACCCGGCGATCGCCGCTTCGCTTTCCCAGTAGCTGACGGTGATGCCGAGGCCGTCGGCGTCGCGCACGGTTTCGACGCCGAGGTAGCCGGGCTGCATCGCGGCGAGTTCGACCATCCGGTCCGCCGCCGCGCCATAGCCGTCGTCGCCGACCGTGCGCCGGCTGGTGAAGATCACCGCGTAATACGGGGGCTGCGGCGTGCGCGCGAAACCGTCCACGTCAGGTGTCCGCGAGCCGCCGGGTGGCGGAGATGAACTGTTCCAGCTTCGCGGTGGCGGCACCGGAGGCGATGGCGGCGCGGGCCTGCGCGACGCCGTCGGCGATCGACACCGCGCGGCCGGCGGTGTACAGCGCGGCGCCGGCATTGAGCGTGACGATCTCGCGCGCCTGCCCGTCGGCGCCGGCGAGCGCCTCGCGCAGCATCGCCGCCGACTGGTCCGGCCCGTCGACGCGGAAGGCGCGGCTCGACGCCACCTCGATGCCGAAATCCTCCGGATGCAGCTCGTATTCGACGATCTCGTCGCCGCCGCGCAGCTCGGCGACCATCGTCGCGCCGCCGAGCGAGATTTCGTCCATGCCGTCGCGGCCCCAGACCACCATCGCCCGCTGCGCGCCGAGCTTCTGCAGCACGCGCACCTGGATGCCGACCAGGTCGGGATGGAACACGCCCATCAGGATGTTCGGCGCACCGGCCGGGTTCGTCAGCGGCCCGAGGATGTTGAAGATCGTGCGCACGCCGAGTTCGCGGCGCACCGGCGCGACGCTCTTCATCGCCGGGTGATGCAGCGGCGCGAACATGAAGCCGATGCCGGTTTCGGCGATGCACTGCGCCACCTGCGGCGGCGTCAGCTCGATCGACGCGCCGAGCGCCTCGAGCACGTCGGCGCTGCCCGATTTCGACGACACGCTGCGGTTGCCGTGCTTGGCGACCTTCGCGCCGGCGGCGGCGACGACGAACATCGAGGCCGTGGAGATGTTGAACGTGTGCGCGGCATCGCCGCCGGTGCCGACGATGTCGACGAGGTCCCCGGCATCGGGCACGCGCACTTTCGCCGAGAACTCGCGCATCGCGTGCGCGGCGCCGGCGATTTCGCCGACGGTCTCCTTCTTGACCCGCAGGCCGACCAGCAGCGCGGCCACCAGCGCGGGCGGCACTTCGCCGCGCATCACCTGCCGCATCAGCGCGACCATCTCGTCGTGGAAGATCTCGCGGTTCTCGATCACGCGCTGCAGCGCGTCGCGCGGCGTGATGCCGATCGCCGGCGCGCATTCGGCCGCCGACGGCGACGGGTCAGCGCTGGAGGAAGTTCCGGAGGAGGTCGTGGCCATGCTGGGTCAGGATCGATTCGGGGTGGAACTGCACGCCTTCGACGGGCAGCGAACGGTGGCGCAGGCCCATGATCTCGTCGATGCCGCCCTCGGCATCCTCGGTCCACGCGGTGATCTCGAGCGTGTCGGGCAGCGTTTCGCGGCGCACGACGAGCGAATGGTAGCGCGTCGCCTCGAAGCCGTCGGGCACGCCGGCGAACACGCCCTCGCCGCGATGGCGGATCGGCGAGGTCTTGCCGTGCATGATGGTCTTCGCGCGCACGACCTGGCCGCCGAACGCCTGGCCGATGGCCTGGTGGCCGAGGCAGACGCCGAGGATCGGCACGGTGCCGGCGAGGTCATGGAGCACCTGCAGCGACACCCCGGCTTCGTTCGGCGTGCACGGGCCGGGCGAGATCACGATGCGGTCCGGCCGCATCGCCGCGATTTCCGCGACGCTCTTCGCGTCGTTGCGGATCACGGTCACCTCTTCGCCCAGCTCGCCGAAGTACTGCACGAGGTTGAAGGTGAACGAGTCGTAGTTGTCGATCATCAGCAGCATCAGAGCCCCCCGGCCGCCCGCGCCACCGCCCGGAACAGCGCCCGCCCCTTGCTCATCGTCTCCTCCCATTCCTTCGCGGGATCGGAGTCGTGGACGATGCCGGCGCCGGCCTGCACGTGCAGCCGGCCGTCCTTGATCACGGCGGTGCGGATCGCGATCGCGGTGTCGGCGTCGCCGTGCCAGTTCAGCCAGCCGACGGCGCCGCTGTAGACGCCGCGCTGTACCGGCTCGAGTTCGCGGATCACTTCCAGCGCGCGGATCTTCGGCGCGCCGCTGACGGTGCCGGCCGGGAACGTCGCGCGCAGCACGTCGGCGAATCCGGTGCCGGGCCGCAGCGTGCCACGCACCTCGCTGACGATGTGCATCACGTGCGAGTAGCGTTCGATCAGGAAGCGGTCCGGGATGCGCACGGTGCCCGGCTCGGCGACGCGGCCGACGTCATTGCGTCCCAGGTCGATCAGCATCAGGTGTTCGGCGCGCTCCTTCGGGTCGGCGAGCAGTTCGGCTTCGAGCGCGGCATCCTCGGCCGGCGTCGCGCCGCGCGGACGCGTGCCGGCGATCGGCCGCACGGTGACCTCGCCGCCCTGCATCCGCACCAGGATCTCCGGCGAACTGCCGACCACCTGGAAACCGTCGAGATCCAGGAAGTACATGTACGGCGACGGGTTGAGCGCGCGCAGCGCCCGGTAGACGTCGACCGGCCGCGCGCGGAACGGCACGCTCATCCGCTGGCTCAGCACCACCTGGAACACGTCACCGGCGCGGATGTAGTCCTTCGCCTTCGCCACCGCGGCGAGGAAACCTTCGCGGGTGAAGCCGCTGACGAAATCGTCCTCCTGCAGCAGCGACGGATCGAGCACGTCCGGGTACGAACGGCCGGAGTGGCGCAGGCGATGCACCAGCTCGTCGAGGCGGCGCTGCGCGCGCGCGTGCGCCTGCGGCTGCGACGGATCGGCATGAACCACCAGGTACAGGCGGCCGGCGAGGTTGTCGAACACGGCCACTTCCTCGCTCAGCAGCAGCAGCGCGTCGGGCACGCCGAGCGGATCGGGCGCGTCGCCGGCGACCAGCCGCGGCTCGATCCAGCCGATCGTGCCGAAGCCGAAATAGCCCACGAGCCCGCCGGTGAACACCGGCAGCCCCGGCAGCACCGGCACGTCGACCGCCGCGCGCAGCGCGTCGATCTCGGCGAGCGGATCGGCGACCGCGCGCGCATCGACCACCTCGCCGTATTCGCGCACCTGCAGCGCGTGCCCGCGGAACTCGTACGACCGCCGCGCCGGCAGGCCGATGATCGAATAGCGCCCCCACGTCTCGCCGCCTTCCACGGATTCGAACAGATACGTGTTCGGGCCGTCCGCGAGCTTCAGGTACACCGACAGCGGCGTGTCGAGGTCCGACAGCACCTCGCGCACGACCGGGATGCGGGTGTGGCCGGCGGCGGCGAGGCGGTTGAATTCTTCGGGGGACATGGCGGGGCTCGGTGGCCCGCGAGTATAGGGGGGTGAGTCTGCAGGCGCGTAGTCCGGACCGCGCTCCTACGGACTGGCCCGCACCGCCGCCTGCGGTCCCGTCACCCGCCCCGCCGGCATCCCGCGCAGGTGCAGCACGAATTCCACGCCTTCGCCCGACGGCAGGTTGCGCGCGTCGGCACGGCCCTGGTGAAGTTCGGCGACGAGCTTGACCACGTGCAGGCCGAAGCCGAGGTGGACGCCGCCTTCGCTGCGCTGCGGCTTGTCGCGCACGCTCACGAGCGAATCGAACAGCCGGGCGCGCATGGCTTCCGGCAGCCGCGGGCCCTGGTTCGCGAGCGCGATGCGCACGCCGTCGCCTTCGCGCGCCAGCGCCAGCCGTACCCAGCCGTCGGGCGCGGTGAAGCCGCGCGCGTTGTCGACCAGCTTGTCGAGCGCCTGCACGATCAGGTCGGGCGCGCAACGCAGCGGCACGGGGCCACCGGGAGGCAGGTCGACCCGCAGCAACCGCGGCTGCAGCAGCGCGCGGTAGGCCTCGGCGCAGTCGGCGAGCAGTTCGGCCAGGTCGACGATCTCGGCGTCGGCCGCGGCGATCGCGTGTTCGACCCGCGTCACCTCGCTCATCGTGCGCACCAGCGTGCCCATGCGTTCGACGCCGTCGCGCGCGCGCGCCACGAACGGGCGGGCGTCGGCCGGCAGCGGGGCATGGTCGAGGTTGTCGAGCGAGGTGCGGACGATCGCGAGCGGCGTGTTGAGTTCGTGCGAGAGCTTGCCCGACAGCGTGCGCAGGTAATCGGTGTACGCCGATACCTGGTCGAGCAGGTGCGCGAAGCTGCGCGAGAGGTCGCCGATCTCGTCGCCGGACGTGGTGCGCGGGAAGGCGGTGACGCGCCCCTCGCGATCGATCGCGCGCTCGGCCGCGTCGCGCAGCCGGCGGATGCGCGAGGCCAGTCGCGACGCGTACCAGAGCAACGCGCCGCCCGAGATCGCGAACGCCAGCAGGCTGATCCCGACCAGCCGGGTGAACGCACGGTCGGTGAGCAGCAGCACCTCCGAATTCGACCGCTCGAGCAGCACGACCGCGCGCACGCGGCCTTCCACGCGGACCGGGACCGCCGCCGAGAGCAGCAGGCGCGCGCCGGCCGGGTCCCGGCGCCAGACGACGCCGGCGCGACCCTCGAGCGCCGCCTGGGTTTCCGGCCGCTGGATGCCGCGGCGGCCGGCGTCGTCGACCGCCAGCTCGTCGATGTCGCGGAACAGCACCGCGCGGTACAGCGCTCGCCGCCACGGCAGCAGGTCCTCGCCGCTCGGGTCGGCGCGCAGCGTGCCGGCGCGCGCCAGCACCCAGCCGTCGCGGTCGGCGAGCGTGACGCGCATGCCCGGCGGCGCGAGTGCCAGCAGCTCCGGCTCCAGCGCGCCGCGATAGCCGTGCAGCGGCCGCATCACCAGCGCGTCGCGCGCCGACAGCGTGCCTTCCACCCGACGTCGGCCGGCGGGATCGAGGTCGCGGGCCTCGATGCCCAGTGCGGACACCGTGATCGCCTGCGGCAGCGCCAGCTCGACGGTGTAGCCACCGGCATGTTCGCGCCACCAGCCTTCGATGCGCATCGGCGGCGGCAGGCCGTCTTCGCCCGCGACCTTCAGTTCACCGGTACCGCTGTTCGCCAGGCGCAGGAGCAGCTTGCCCGCGGGCGTGCGCAGGCGCAGTCGCAGCCGGTCGAAGTCGACGTCCCCCGGCCAGTGCGCTTCGCCGCGCTGCAGCGTCGTGTCGTCGACCGTGGCACGAAGGAAGAGGCGCTCGTTCGCGCGCCCGAGCGCCACGTGCAGCCACGGCGTGGCCCCGCCGAAACCGTAGTCGCGCGCGTGGGTGCCCGCCCAGTCGCCCGCGTCGCCGTCGAGGCGCGGCGCGACCGGCAGGCGATGCACGTACCAGCCGGGCGCGGCGTCGGGCAGCCGCGCGGGCCGCGCCGCGAGGCCGCGGGCGAGCGCTTCGGCCGACGCCAGCATCGCCTGCTCCGGGCCCTGCCGCAGCAGGATCTCCATCTGCCGGACGAACTGCCACCCGGCCCACGGCAGCACGAGGATCGACAGCGCGACCAGCATCAGCTTCGCGCGCAGCGACATCGGGAATCAGGCCCGCCAGCGGTAGCCGGCGCCGTGGACGGTGTCGATGTCGTCGAAGGCGGGATCGACGGCCTGGAACTTGCGGCGGATGCGCTTGATGTGCGACGTGATCGTCGCATCGTCGACGACGATCTGCGCCTCGCGCATCAGCTGGTCGCGCGACTTCACGTGGCCGGGATAGCGCACCATCGCGTGCACCATCCAGAACTCGGTCACGGTCAGCGGCACGTCCTCGCCGTTCCACGTGATGCGCATCCGCTCCAGTTCCAGCGTGAGTTCGCGCAGGCGGAACACCGATTCGCGCGCCGCCGGTGCCGACTGCGCGTCGAGCCGCCGGAACAGCGCGTGGATGCGCGCGGTGAGCTGCGGCAGGCTCGTGTCCTTGCTGAGGTAATCGTCGGCGCCGAGCCGCAGGCCGGAAATCACGTCCAGGTCGGAATCGCGCGCCGTCAGGAACAGGATCGGCAGTGTCGCCGAGCGCGCGCGCAGTTCGCGGCACAGGTCGAAGCCGCCCTCGGGTTCGTCGCCGAGGCCGACATCGATGATGACGAGATCGGGCAGTTTCAGCGAGAAGGCGGCGCGCGCTTCGGCACGGCTGCCGCAGGCCTGCACGCCGTAACCGTGGCGTCGCAATGCCTCGGCATAGTTGTCGCGGATGGCGGGTTCGTCTTCGACGATGGCGACGGTGCGTGACATGGGCGCAGTCTGCCACGGCGATCGCTTCGCGCGCGGCGGCGCCCGCGAATCGCCATATCCGGTCGCGGCGCTGCCCGCTTCACCGCCGCGCGGCGGCCGCCGGCGGCGCGTCAATGGGCGCGTCCGACCGGAGCCGACGATGCCCCCGCGCGAAACCCGCAAACCCCGTCTCTACCGCGCGCCGGTGCGCGCGGCGGTCGTGCCGCCGCGGTTCCGCTGCCTGAACTGCGGCCGACCGTCGAACGCGCGGGGAACGCCGCCTTGCTGCCGCGATCACGCGCCGCCCGAGATGATCGCCCTGAAGGAAATGAAGGAGAAAGGTCCATGTTGCTGGTGATCGAGTCCCGTTCGGACCTCGCTCCCGTCCCGGTCGACAGCCTGCCGCGCTCGACGGCGCAGGCCCTGCGCGCCATGGACTGGCCCTTTCCCGTCGACGAAGCCGACCTCGCCCCCCGGCGTCCGGCCGCGGCTCCGCGCCACGCCTCGAACGTCGTGCCGCTGAAGCTGGTGCCCGCGCCGCCACCGTCGCGCATGGCACCGCGCCGCGAAGTCCCGCTGTTCGGCCTGGAACTCGCGGAAGCCCGCTGAACTCCCCAACCCCGCACGCTCAGGCGTGCGCGGCCGCCACTTCGGCGCGCATCGCGTCGATCACCGCGCGGTAGTCGCCTGCATTGAAGATCGCCGAGCCGGCCACGAACGTGTCGGCGCCGGCCGCCGCGATCGTGCGGATATTGTCCGGCTTGACGCCCCCGTCTATTTCCAGCCGCACGTCGCGGCCGCTGCGATCGATGCGCTCGCGCACGCGGCGCAGCTTCTCCAGCGCCGACGGAATGAAGGCCTGGCCGCCGAACCCCGGGTTCACCGACATCACCAGCACCAGGTCCAG
>CBIHMN010000066.1:0-9002 GCA_966211005.1 uncultured Arenimonas sp. | reverse complement strand
GAACAGCGTGCGTGCCTCGTCGAGTTCGGCGCGCGCCGCGTCGAAGTCGCCGCGGATCATCGCGATCTGCGCGAGGTTGCGCAGGCTGCTGGCGGTGCCGCGGCGATCGCCCAGCGCGCGCCGCAGCGACAGCGCCTTGCGGTACTGCTCCTCGGCATCCTCGATCTGCCCGAGCCGGGCGTAGCCGACGCCGAGCGCGTTGGTGGTCTCGGCTTCGCCGAACAGGCTCCGGCCGCGCTTGAACAGCACCACCGCGCGTACCAGGTGTTCGTCCACCGCCCGCCGCGGTTCGCCGTGCAGGATCGACGCCTTGCCGAGCAGGAACCACGCGCGCGGGTCGGAAGGATCGCGTGCGAGCAGCGCGCGCAGGTCGCCGATCGCCGCGGCGAATTCGCCGGCGTCGAGTTCCATGTCGGCGAGCACCAGCTGCGCGTCGAGGTCGTCGGGGCGCGACTGTACCTGCGCCCGCTGCGCCGCCAGCGCGGCGGCGGGATCGCCGTCGAAACGCCGCGCGAGCGCCGCCAGCGGCGTCTGCGTGGCGCCGGGGAGCGCGGCGCCGCGGCGCGCCGCGTCCTGCGCGAGCGCTTGCTGACCGGCGAGGTCCGCGGTTTCGGCGAGGCCGAGCCATGCCGGTGCGAACGTCGGGGCCGCTTCGGTGAGCATCGCGAACGTGTCGGCCGCTTCCTCCATCCGCCCGGCGCGCCGCAGCGCCAGCGCGTCGGCGTGGATCGCCAGCGCATCGGCGGTCGGGGGGCGCACGGCGTCCGGAAGCGCCGGGACGCCGAGCGGCGCGCGCAGCCGCTCCGCGAGTCGTCCCGCCGCGTCGACGAGGTCGTCGCCGACCGGTTCGGCGAAGCGGCGCGACTCCGCCGGCGGCACCGCGACATGCGCCACCAGCTCGCGGGCGTCGCCTTCGCCGTCGATCGAGAGCCGCAGCAGGCGCCGGGCCGGCACCACCGCGAGCAGTTCGGCATCGTCGGCCGGGCGTGCGTCGCTGAAACCGGCCTGCACGCGCGCGAGTTCGGCACGCTCGGCGTCCACGACGGTCGCGCCGGCGCTGGACCAGCCGAGGCGCAGCATCTCGGCGATCGCCGGCAGGCCGGCCGCGTCGTCGCCGGGTGCCACGACGACGACGAGCCGGTCGGGAACGGCCGCGGGCGCGACGGCCGTCGGGACCGGCGTCGAGGACGGGGTTTCGGGCGTTCGCGACACGCTCCACCAGAGCGCACCCGCGATCGCCACGCCGGCGACCACGGCGGCGACCGCGAACGCGCGGCCGCCCGCGCGATCCGCACGCGGCAGCGCGCGCGCGTCGATCGCGGCGATCACCGCCGCGGCGTCGGGCAGGCGGCGCGCCGCGCGCGGCTGCGTCAGCCGTTCGACGAGGCGCGCGACCCATTCCGGCACGTCGCGCCGCAGCGAGTCGAGCCGCGGCGGCGGATTCACCAGCCGCTGCGCGAGCGATTCCGCGGGCGTGCCCGCGGCGAACGCCGGCGCCCCCGAGATCATCTCGTGCAGCATCAGTCCGAGCGCGTACAGGTCGCTGCGTCCGTCGATGACGCCGCCGCGCGCCTGCTCGGGAGACAGGTAGTCCGGCGTGCCGACGATGCTGCCGGTCTGCGTCAGCCCGCTGGCGCCGAGCGACCGCGCGACGCCGAAGTCGCTGATGCGCACCTGCCCGTCGCGATCGACCAGCACGTTCGAGGGCTTCAGGTCGCGATGGACGATGCCGCGCGCATGCGCCGCCTGCAGGCCGAGCGCGAGCTGGCGCGCGATCGCGAGTGCCTCGTCGACCGGCAGGGCGCCGTCGCGGTCGAGCCGGCGGTCGAGCGGCTCGCCGTCGACGAGGTCCATGCTGATGAACCAGCGGCCGTCGTCGACCGCGATGTCGTGGATGCGGACGACATGCTGGCTGGACACCTGCCGGGCCAGCAGCAGCTCCTGCCGGAAGCGCTCGAACGACTCCGGGCGCGACGCGAGTTCGGGCCGCAGCAGCTTCAGCGCGACCGGAATGTCGAGCGCCGTGTCGCGCGCGCGGTAGACGACGCCCATGCCGCCGACCCCGAGGATGCCCTCGATCTCGAAACGGCCCGCGAGCCGCGTGCCCGGCGCGAGATCGGCGGCGGCGTGCGCGCCCGTGCGTGTCGGCAGGTACGCGCCGGGATCAGTGCCCGACATGCCGTTCCCCGGCATGCGCGGCGGCGATGCCCGCCCACGGGATCGGACCGTCGAGCGCCGCCAGCGCCGACGCGCTGCGTCGCGCCGCGATCCACAGCGCGGCCCGCTCGGCGAATGCGCGCATCAGCTCGAGGTCGAGCGTCGTGACCGGGCTGCCGGGCCGGCGGCTGTCGGAATACACGAGCCCGAGCACTTCGTCGTCGAGCAGCAACGGCACGCACACCAGCATCCGCAGGCCACCGGCCACCACCGACTCGCGGCCGCTGAAGCGGACGTCCACTCCCGCGTCGTTGACCACGACCGGCCGTCGTTCCACCCGCGCGCGCTCGATCGCACCGACGCTGCCGCCGAACATCGGGCGCATCAGCGCCTCGGCGTCGATGCCCGACGTGGCGCGGACGACAAGGCCTTCCGGCTCCTGCAGCAGCAGGAACCCGCGTTCGCCCCCGGCGAGGTCGATCACCGCGGCCAGCGTTTCGCGCAGCAGGTCCGGCAGCGCCTGCTGCGCCTCGGTGCGCTGCGTGCGCATCTGCGACAGGTCGCGACGTTCCGATGTGCGCCGGCCGGCCCGCGTCGCCTCCGCGGAATCCAGCAGGCGGAACTCGCAGTGCACATCGCCGAAACGCAGCCAGGTCGAACTGGTCAACAGACCCGAGATAGTGGGAGCCCCGTCCACGAAGCTGCCGTTGCGGCTGTCGAGGTCGCGCAGCGTCCAGCCCCGCGGCCCCGGCACAATCTCGGCATGGCGGCGCGACACCGACGGATGCGCCAGCAGCAGGTCGGCCGGGGGCGAGCGACCGACGAGACCGGGCTGCGGCGAGCGCAGCACGCATTCCGCGGCCGCGCCTTCGGGAAGATAGGCAGTCAGGCGGGCGAACATGCTCGCATCCTAGCGCGGCGCCGCGCGCCGCCGGTGCCGGTCGTGCGCGCGGGCGAAGCGCCGCCTCGCCTCAGGACCCGAAATCGCGCAGGTAACCGATGCTGAACTCGAGCGTGTCGAGCCCCGCGAGCAGTTCGCCGGCGTGATTGGCGGTGCTGCCGTCGGCGGACCACGTTTCCGGGATCTGCACGCCGGCGCGCGTCGCGACGCGGTCGCGGAACGCGGCGATGCCGCTCGCGGCGGCCGGCCAGTCGCCGGCGGCGACGGCGGCTTCGATGTCCTCGAGCCGGCCGCGCAGCGGACCCGCTTCGGACGGCGACAACCGGTCGACGCGGTCGCGCAGCCACGCGAACTTCTGCGCCACGACCGTGCCGGTCGGCCGCAGGTCGTACACGACCACGAACTGGGAGAAGCCGCCGGTGGTGCCGCGCGTGCGCACGCTGCCGGGTTCCACGGCGGTGGTGACGTCGCGGAAGGCGCCGCCGAGCGGCGCCTTGAACAGGCGGAAACGCGAGCCGGCGGTGTAGGGCAGCGCGTGCGTATGCACCTCGACGTGCACGCGGCGTTCGAAACGCAGCCCGCCGAGCGTCGGCGGCTGCACGGTGAGCAGCACCGGCAGCGCGGACGGAATCGACACCTGGCCCGACCCGAGCCGCGCCAGCAGCGGACCGGCGGCGGTGGCGACGATGTCGGCATCGATGCCGAGCGACGCCGGGGTCAGGCCTTCCGCGTCGTCGAAATCCAGCCGCATGTCGAGCAGCGGCGCCACCGAAGAGCCGACCCGGACGGTCGCGGTGTCACCCGTGACGTCGACGTCGAGCGGCAGGAGTTGCGCGGGCGCCACTGCCGGTATCAGCAGCAGTGCGCACGACAACGATCGGATGATCCGGTTCATTGCGATCCCCCCGTGGGATTCGCGCATCCCTGCGCCCAGGCCGAGTGTGACCGCGTGAACGATCCCGCGTCGGCCGTGAACGGCCGGTCAATCGGCGTCGCGATCCTGAACCGCAGGTGTTTCCGGGGGTTTTCCCCTGCCCGTGGCAGGGGTTCAACCGGATGGGCATCGCCGGCGACCGGGCGGAGGCTGCGGCTGCCCCGTCCGTTCTGGACCCCTTCCCGGAGTACCGCCATGTCCCGCCCGATCTCCCGTTCCTTCCGCCTCTCACTGCTCGCCATCGGCCTGCTCGGCAGCGGCATGGCGCTGGCCGAAGCGCGCATCGACGCGGAGCTGGTGCGCCGGATCGCCGCGGCCGCGCCGACCGACGAGCTGCAGGTCGTGATCACCTACGCGCAGTCGACGCCGGTGAGCGCGGCCCAGGTCGACGTGCTGGAGACGCTCGGGATCGACACCGGCGTGACGATGCAGACGCTGCCGATCGCCGGCGCGCTCGCGACGCCGGCGCAGATCGCCGCGCTGGCGCAGCGCGGCGACGTCGCGTCCATCTGGCACAACGCGCCGCTGCGCTACTTCAACAAGGAAGCGCGGGAGATGTCGGGCGCCGCGCGCGTCGTCGAGAACCCGGGCGACTGGAACCGGCCGATTCCGTACAGCGGTGCCGGCGTCACCGTGCTGGTGAACGATTCCGGCGTGGACGGCACGCACGAGGACGTCAAGTTCGGCGAGAACCTGGTGCAGAACGTGCTCGGCGCGCAGAACATCCTCGCGGAGCTCGCGGCGATCGCGGCGCCCGGCATCGTGCCGGTCACCTATGCCGAAGGCCTCGCGAACACCGACCTCGGTTCCGGCCACGGCACGCACTGCGCCGGCACGATCGGCGGCACCGGCGAGCGCAGCAACGGCCTGTACCGCGGCGTCGCGCCGGGCGCCGACCTCGTCGGCTACGGCTCGGGAGCGGTGCTGCTGGTGCTCGACGCGGTCGGCGGTCTGGACTACGCGGCGACGCACCAGTTCTCCTTCGACCATCCGATCCGCGTCACCAGCAATTCGTGGGGCAGCAGCGGCCCGTTCGACCCGACCAATCCGGTGAATGTCGCGACGTACGAGCTGTACAAGCGCGGCATCGTCAGCGTGTTCGCCGCCGGCAACGACGGCCCGGGCGAGGACACGCACAACCCGTACGCGCAGGCGCCGTGGGTCATCTCGGTCGGCGCCGGCGAGAAGGACGGCGTGCTGACGTCGTTCTCCTCGCGCGGCAAGCGCGGCGAGAGCGGCACGTTCACGATGGCCGACGGCCGCGAATGGACGTACTTCAACGAGCCGACGATCGTCGCCACCGGCGTCGACATCATCTCGACCCGGGCGCTGACCGGCGCGCTGCCGCCGCTCGCGGCCGAGCAGGACGCCGCCGGCATCACCCCGGCGATGCTGCCGTTCTACACGCACATGAGCGGCACCTCGATGGCGACGCCGCACGTGGCCGGCATCGTCGCGCTGATGCTCGAAGCCAACCCGCATCTGACGCCGGCTCAGGTGAAGGCGATCCTGGAGGACACCGCGACCAACATGACCGGCCGGCTCGCGTGGGAAGCGGGCGCGGGCCACGTCAACGCGCACTCGGCGGTCGCCGCGGCGCTCGACCTGCGCGATTACGGCGGCACCGTGAACGCGCTGCGCACGTTCCACGCGAACGCGCTGCTGGCGCCCGGCGGCGAGCCGCTGCCGTTCTCCGTGTTCTTCAACCCGGTCGGCGAGCCCGAATACCAGGAATTCGAAGTCGGTGACGACGTCGCCTGGGTCGCGGCACGTGCCACGAGCCTCTACAGCACGATCGCCGTGGTGCTCACCGATCCGGACGGCGTCCGCTACGGGTCGTCGATCGCGCTGCCGGAGCTGGGCTCGACGGTCACCGCCGGCGGCCCCGGCAAGCCGGGCACGTGGAAGGTCAGCGTCAGCGGTATCGGTTCGGTGTCCGGCGTCGCGGTCGACCCGCTGGGCCTGACCAACGGCGTCGCCGCGCCGGCGCAGATCGACGGCGAGATCAGCTTCCTCAAGAGCGGTGGTTACACCGGCATGGACGACGTCGCCGCCCACCCGGCCCGGCAGGCGATCGAATTCGCGGTCGCCAACCGTCTCGTCGACGGCTATTCGGACAGGAAGTTCCGGCCGGACAACGTGCTCAAGCGCAGCGAGCTGGCGCAGTACCTCGTGATGGGTGCGAGCGTGCGCCAGTTCCTGCCGCTGGATGGCAGCCGTTCGATCTCCGACGTTTCCACCACCGCGTCGTATTACCCGTATGCGGAAGCCGCCGTCGCCACCGGCGCGCCGCTGCGCGACCTGTCGCAGACCCAGGCCGGCGTGATGAAGCGCGTGTCCGGCGGGTTCGCGCCGAACGGCAGCGTGTCGCGTCTCGATCTCGCGTACTCGCTGGTGCAGGCGCAGGGACTGCAGCCGCAGGCGACCGCGTTCACCGGGGCGCTGACCGCGCTCTACGGCGGCGTGCGCGTGCCAGTGCTCGACTCCGCATCGGTGCCCGCCGACCAGCGCGGCTACGCCCAGCTCGCGCTCGACACCGGCGTGCTGAACGCCCGGTTCGAGCTGCGGCAGGGGCCGTTCGACCTGCAGCCGACGGTCGTGGCGTACTTCGATCCGACGGTGAAGGTGACGCGCGCCGCGTACGCGGTCGCGGCCGGCCGGTTCCAGACGCAGTTCCAGACGGCGGAGGACTGATTCCCCCCGAGTCCTCGCCGCTCTGTCGACGGCCCGGAGCGATCCGGGCCGTCTTTTCGTCTAGGGATTGACGATCAGTTCGCGCAGGTCGTAACCGTGCATCCGCGCGCGCGCCTTCAGGCCTTCGAGCGTGCGTGCGTCGATGACGCGTTCGCGCGACAGGATCCACAGGTGATCGCGGTCGGGTTCGCCGACGATCGCCCAGCGATAGTCCTCGTCGAGCGCGATCACCCAGTAATCGCCCCAGACGAACGGCAGCGCCGCCAGCCATCGCGGCGCGAACCGCACCTCGAGCTTCGCCGGCGCGTCGCCGCGCCGCGCCATGCCCTCGGCGACGAGCCGCGAACCATCGGTGCGCGTGCACTCATTGCGCACCGCGATGGTGCCGCCCGGGTCGAGCGTGTACGTGGCGGTGACGTCGCGCGCGCATTCGGCCTGCTCGTCCATCGGCAGCCGTGCGATCTCGTGCCAGGTGCCTGCGTAACGTTGCAGGTCCAGTTCCGGGACCGGCTTGAGCGGCGGGTGCGGATCGGCCGCGGCCGCAGGCCCGGCGAACGCGAGCGCGAGGGCGACCACGAGGGGAACGGTCGTTCGGGTCATCGGCGTGCTCCTGCAGTGGATTCCCGCAGGGTCGGCCCCGATGGATGCACCGCCGGTGAAACGGATACCGGCGTGTTCCGGGGAATTCAGCGGCGTGAACCCGGCGGCAAGATCAGCGCGGTTCGTCGACGACCGGCTGGTCCGGATCGTAAAGCTCGAAAATCAGGTGGATCCGGTCGATGTCGCCGTCATTGCGCACCGCGTGCATCTGCATGTTGTTCACCTCCACCGCGCGCCCGGCGGGCAGGTGCCGCCATTCGCCGCCGGCGAGGAACGTGCACTGCGGGTGGGTCGTCAGGGGCACGTGGATCTTGTGCGGCCAGCGTGCCGCCGGGTTGGCGTCGACGTGCGGATGGATCACGCCGCCGGGCGCCATCCGCGCCAGCATGACCCGGGGGAAGACGGGGCGGGCGTAGCCGTAAGGCGCGATCGCCTGTTCGACGACCGGCATCACCACGTCGCGGAACGCGGCCCAGATCGGCCGGTCGTACGACTGCGTCCACGACTGCGGCGAGCTGATGAAGCGGAACACGATGTGCCGCGTGCTGGACAGCGCGTCGAAGCGGTTGGGCTTGGACGCGTTCTCGGCGTCCCACACCGCTTCGGGAATCGCGAGCACGCGCTCGCGCAGCGCGTCGATGTCGACTTCACCGAGTTCGCGGAAGGAGGGCGTCTTGCGGGGATTGGGCTGCATGGGCGCATTTTCGCGCGCCGTGCGCCGGAAGGCGAATCGCGCGGGAAGCCTGCCTCAGCCGCGGGCGCAGACCATCCGGTCGCGGGTCTCGTCGCGCTCGCAGCGCACCACCGTGCCGGCCTCGCGGGCGCCGCCGTCCGACACGGGGACGCCGTACAGCCTCGCCAATGCGATCCAGTCCTCCAGCTGGTCGTGGTTCGCGAAGGAATGGTCGCCGCCGTACAGCGCGGCGGCGTCCGCACCCAGCATCGCCGCGTCCGGCATCAGGACGCCGCTCGCATCGCGGCTCTCGCCGACGCTGTAGGTGGCGTCCGTCTCGTCCCCGGTGCCGGTCCTGAACCGGGTGGTGCTGCCGTCGGACCACCGGATCCCGATGATGTGCACCAGCGGAGCGCCGGTCTTCGCGTGCACGGCGGCCTCGAACCGTGCGGCGAGCGTCGCCGTCAGGACGTCGACCGGCGCATCGCCGGTTTCCCATCGGCGCGCCAATGCCAGTTCCAGCTGGTGGCGCAGCGTCGCGTTGGAAATGACTTCGAACGCGTCGATGTGCCGGCCTTCGAACCGCTCGAGCGGGTCGCCGCCGAAACGCCCGGCGGGCCATTCGTTCCCGGCTTCGACCGGGATCGTGACCGTGGCGATTCCCGTCGACAGCGCCGCGTTGCGGTCGCGAAGCATCTGTTCCATGCCGGAGGGCACCGGCAGCGATTCGAGCCGCGCTTTCCCGCTCGATTCCGCGTGGACCCGGTAGAAGCGAAGCTTCGGCGTCGCGTGGTCGACCACGTAGACAGGCCCCGGTCCCTGCGCCGCCGCCGTCGCGTCCATCCGGGCGACGGTGCAGCCGTCGCAGGTCGCGATGCCATCGGCGAAGGTGGCCGTCGGGCTGCCGGCCAGCGCCAGCAGGATCGCCGCGGCAAGCGGTCTGGTGATGCGGAAAGGCATGACGTCCCCCGGGTTCCGGCGCCGTTCGAGGCGTGGACCGACGCTATAGGGGACCGTCGCTGCGGGTCAACGCGGAGGAAGCG
>CBIHMN010000065.1:0-9013 GCA_966211005.1 uncultured Arenimonas sp. | reverse complement strand
GAGCACCACGCCACCGGGCTGGATGACCCCGCCCTGCAGCATCGCTTTGAGCTGCGCGTCGCCGGCGGCCGGCCCGAGCGCGACGATCGCGGTCGCGGCGGCGGCAGGCACCTGCGACGCCAGCAGGTCGAGGGTGGCCATGGCGACCGGCAGCAGCGCCGCGTCGACCAGCAGCGCCGCGGCGGGCGTGCGCTGCGCCGCCACGGCCATCGCCTCGACGTCGGGGTGGCGCCGCAGCGTCCAGCCCTGCGCTTCCAGCGAACGGGCGAACGCCGTTGGGGTCGGCCCGCCGGACGACAGGACGTCGACGATCGGCGGCGCGGCGCCGTGCGGCAGCGCCTCGGCCAGGCGGCCGGTGGCGCGCGCCAGCTCCGCCGCGTGGGCCGGTGTCGGGCGCGAGGCTTCCTGCACGTCGCCGAGGATCGCGTACAGGTCGAGCGCGCGCTCGCGCAGGTCGGCCTGCCCGTGCGCGGCGAAACCGTCGGTGAGGTGCTCGGCGTCGTCGGCACAGCGGTCGAGCATCGCTTCCGGCCAGCCCAGTGCCGGCAGCCCGCGGCAGTCGCGCACGAGTGCGGCCGCCCGTTCGGCGAGCTCCAGCGCGCGGTCGGACGACGGGACCCAGGGCATCGGCGGACTCTTCGGGACGGAAGCCCACGATAGCCAAACCGCGCCGCGATGTTCTGCGACGCAGTCGTGGCTCCGCGGCCACCGATCGGGCCGGCCGGTGCCGGAGGCCTCCGGTGGCATCATGGGCGCGCCGAACGGAGGATTCCCGCATGCGTGTCTGTGTCTACGCCGCGTCCAGCGCCAGGGTCGACGAAACCTTCCATGCCGACGCGCGGGCGCTCGGCGAAGCGCTCGCGCGGGCCGGCAGCCGCATCGTCTACGGCGGCGGTTTGCAGGGGCTGATGGGCTCGCTCGCGGACGGCGCGCTGTCGGCGGGCGGCGAAGTCGTCGGGATCCTGCCGAAGTTCATGGCGGACCTCGAATGGGGGCATCCGGGGCTGACGCAGCTGGAACTCGTCGAGGACATGCGCGAGCGAAAGCACCGGCTGCTGACCGGCAGCGACGCGGTCGTGGCGCTGCCCGGCGGCTGCGGCACGCTGGAGGAACTGTTCGAGGCGATCACGCTCAAGCGCCTCGGCATCTACTTCAACCCGATCCTGCTGCTGAACACGCGCGGCTTCTATGCACCGCTGCAGCGCTTCATGGAGTCGGTGATCGGCGAGCGCTTCATGAATCCGGAACACGCGGCGATGTGGTCGCTCGTGGATCGTGTCGAAGACGTGCTGCCGGCGATCGCGGCGACGCCGCGCTGGCGGGAGGATGCGCGGAACTACGCCGTCGTCAGGTAATCCGACCCCGGTTCGTCGTCGCCGTCGTTCTCCGGCTCCGGCTCCGGCTCCGGGTCGCGCGCGTATTCGACCGTCGTCACCGCGCCGGGCACCGGCTTGCGCTTGCCCTTCGGCAGCGGCAGCTTCGCGACTTCCTCGCCGGCGGCGGCGACCAGTTCGTTGCGCCGCTCCTCCGGGATTTCCTGCCAGTGGCAGCCGAGGATCGCGCCTTCGAGCGCGTAGAGCAGGTTCAGGCTCGGCTTGAAGCCGGCGCGCTTGACGCGTACGTACGCGGCGAGCGAACCGACGGCTTCCAGGTCTTCCTGCGTGCGGATGCCGGTCTGCCGCAGCCACGCGGCGGATTTCGGGCCGATGTTGCGCAGCTTGGTGCCGGGTGTGGTGTTCATGCGGTCTCCGCGGCGGGCCGCGCCGCCGTGCTGGCCTCCAGCCACGCGCGGGCGATCGCTTCGATGCCCTGCTGGTCGATCGCGTCGAACCGGCCGGGGAGGGGACTGTCGAGGTCGAACACGCCGACCAGCGTGTCGCCGTCGAACAGCGGCACCACCAGCTCCGAGCGCGACGCCGAATCGCAGGCGATGTGGCCGGGGAACGCGTCGACATCGGGCACGCGCTGCGTCGCGCCGGTGGCCGCGGCGGTACCGCAGACGCCCTTGCCGATCGCGATCCGCACGCACGCCGGCAGGCCCTGGAACGGGCCGACGACCAGCTCGACGCCATCGTGGAAATAGAAGCCGACCCAGTTCAGGTCCGGCAGCGCGTGGTAGACCAGCGCCGACAGGTTCGCGGCGTTCGCGACCCGGTCGCGCTCGCCGTGCATCAGCGCGCGCGCCTGGTCGAGCAGCTGCGCGTACTGCTCGTGGCGGTCGCCTTGCAGGATGTCGGCCTTGAACATCGGGGCGCTCCCGGGGTGGGCCGCCAGCTTACCAGCCGGCTCCGCGGGCGTGCTTGGTAAGCTGCGCGCGCACACCCCGGGGAGGGCGCATGGACCTGACGACACTGCCGCGCGAAGACGGCTTCCGGCTGCGCGGGCAGTCGGTGACCCGGCTGGAAACCTTCGTGGACGCCGCCTTCGCGTTCGCGCTGACGCTGCTGGTGATCGCCGGCGACGACCTGCCCGACAGCTTCGCCGAACTGCGCGAGGCGCTGCGGCGCACGCCGGTGTTCGTGTTCTGCTTCATCCTGATCGCGATGTTCTGGTCCGGCCACAATCGCTGGAGCCGGCGCTTCGGGCTGGAGGACACGAAATCCACCGTGCTGAGCATGGGATTCGTGCTGGCGGTGCTGGTGTACGTGTATCCGCTGCGGATGGTGATCGCGAGCGGCCTGCATTTCATGACGCGCGGCTTCGTGCCGGCGGACATGACGTTCGCGGTCGAGAACGTGATGTACGACCTGCAGACCGCCTTCATCATCTACGGCCTGGGCTTCACCGTGCTCGCGGCGATCCTGCTGCTGCTGAACCGGCATGCGCTGTCGCGCGCGGAATACCTGCAGCTCGACGAAGCCGAGCGCATCGAGACGCAGGGCGAGATCGCGATCCAGGGCATGCTCGCCGGTGCCGGCCTGCTGAGCGTCGCGCTGTCGGCGTGGCTGCTGCTCTACGACGATCCGCGCTCGGCGCCGGTGACCGCCGGGCTGCCCATGTACACCTACATGCTGCTCGGTGTCGCGATCCCGATCCACGCCAAGCGCGTCGAGCGCCGCCGGAACGCCGCGCTGGCGCGGCCATGAAGATCTACGTCACCGGCACCGACACCGGCGCCGGCAAATCGTTCGCCAGCGTCGCGCTGCTGCACGCGCTGCGCCGCGACGGCGCCACCGCGGTCGGCATGAAACCGGTCGCGAGCGGGGCCGTCGTGACGCCCGACGGGCTGCGCAACGACGACGCGCTGGCGTTGCAGGCGGCCAGCGCCCCGCGCCCCGACTACGCGCTGGTGAATCCGTTCGCGCTGCCCGAGCCGACCGCGCCGCAGATCGCCGCCGCGCTCGCCGGCGTCGCGGTGACGCTGCCGCCGATCGTCGACGCGGCGGTCCGACTCGCCGCATCGGCCGACCACCTCGTCGTCGAAGGCGTCGGCGGCTGGCGCGCGCCGCTCGCCGACGACCTGGAGCAGCGCGATGTCGTCCGCGCGCTCGACCTGACGGTCGTGCTGGTGGTCGGACTGAAGCTGGGCTGCCTGAACCACGCCCGGCTGACGGCCGAGGCGGTGGCGGCCGACGGCTGCCGGGTCGCCGGCTGGATCGGGGCCGCGGTGGAGCCGCCGGGCCGGCACGACGCGGCCTATCTGGCGCTGCTCCGGAACGCGCTGGGAGCGCGCTGCCTCGGGGTTCTGCCGCATGCGCCGGACGGTTTGCCGACGCCCGTTCACGCGGCCTGTCTCACCCTCGACTGATCGCGCCGGCGCAACGCCGAGGGTGCATTAATGCACTTGACAGTTCACTTTCCAAAAATAGAATGACCGCTCATTCAATTCGGCCGGATTCGCGTCGCACGGGCGTGTAACCGGTTACGTCACCGAGGTCTCCATGAACGCCCGTACCCGACTCGCGGCCGCCGCCGTGCTCGCCGCCCTGTTCCTCGCCGCTTGCTCGGAACCCGCCGCGCCGCCCGCGCCGCCGCCGGCCGACGTCACCGTGGTGACCCTGAAGGCGCAGCCGGTGTCGCTGACGCGGGAGCTGGCCGGCCGCACCGTGGCCTTCCAGGTCGCCGAGGTCCGGCCGCAGGCCACCGGCATCGTCAAGCGCCGGCTGTTCGAGGAAGGGTCGCTCGTCCGTGCCGGCCAGGCGCTTTACGAGCTGGACCAGAGCAATTACCGCGCAACCGCCGACAGCGCCCGGGCCAACCTCGCGCGTGCGCAGGCCACCGCCGAATCCACCCGCCTCGCGGCGCTGCGCTCGACCGAACTGGTGAAGGAAAACCTCGTGAGCCGGCAGGCGAACGAAACCGCGCAGGCGCAGGCCGCCGCCGCCGCCGCCGAAGTGGCCGCCGCGCGTGCGCAGCTGGCCGCGGCGCAGGTCAGCCTCGGCCACACGCGCGTGACGGCGCCGATCTCGGGCCGCATCGGCAAGTCGTCCGTCACCGCCGGCGCGCTGGTGACCGAAAACCAGCCGGCCCCGCTGGCGACCATCCAGCAGACCGACCCGATGTACATCGATCTGAGCCAGTCCTCGAGCGAGTGGCTGCAGCTGCGCCGCGAGATGGAAGCCGGCCGCCTGCAGCGCGACGGCAAGGTGCCGGTGAAGGTGGTGCTGGAGGACGGCAGCGAATACACGCACTTCGGCGAACTGGCGTTCTCCGAGGTCACCGTCGACCCGGCGACGGGCAGCTACGCGCTGCGCGTCGTCGTGCCGAACCCCGACCAGCTGCTGCTGCCCGGCATGTACGTGCGCGCGGTGGTCGACATGGGCCAGCGTCCCGACGGCGTGCTCGCGCCGCAGCAGGGCATCACGCGCGATCCGAAGGGCGGCGCCACCGCGATGGTGGTGACGGCCGACGGCACCGTCGAAGCGCGCGCCGTGTCGGCGAGCCGCACGGTCGGCGACCAGTGGCTGGTCGACGCCGGGCTGCAGCCGGGCGACCGCGTGATCGTCGAGGGCCTGCAGAAGATCGCGCCGGGCGCGAAGGCGAACCCGATCGAGCGCGGCGACGCGCCGGCCGAAGCCGCGACCACCGCCGACGAGGACGCGTAAATGCTCGCCCGCTTCTTCATCGACCGGCCCATCTTCGCGTGGGTCATCGCGATCATCATCATGCTCGCCGGCGCGCTCGCGCTGACGCGGCTGCCGATCTCGCGCTATCCGACGATCGCGCCGCCGTCGGTGACGATCAACGCCAGCTACCCGGGCGCGTCCGCACAGGCGGTCGAGAACTCGGTGACGCAGATCATCGAGCAGGCGATGACCGGCCTCGACGGCCTCGACTACATGTCGTCGGCCTCCGATTCCAACGGCTCGGTGTCGGTGACGCTGACCTTCGAGTCGGGCACCGACCCCGACATCGCCCAGGTGCAGGTGCAGAACAAGCTGCAGCTGGCGACCGCGACGCTGCCGCAGATCGTGCAGCAGCAGGGCATCGGCGTGAACAAGGCCAGCGCCGGCTTCCTGCTCGTGCTCGGCTTCGTCAGCGAAGACGGCTCGATGGACCGCAACGACATCAGCGACTACGTGTCGTCGACGATCGTCGATCCCCTCAGTCGCGTTCCCGGGGTCGGCGGCGTGCAGGTGTTCGGCGGCAAGTACGCGATGCGCATCTGGCTCGATCCGGGCAAGCTCAATACCTATGCGCTGACGCCGGACGAGGTGATCGCGACGATCCGCGCGCAGAACGCGCAGGTCGCGGTCGGCCAGCTCGGCGGCACGCCGGCGATCGACGGCCAGCAGATCAACGCGACGATCACCGGCAGCGACCGCCTGCAGACGCCGGAACAGTTCCGCGACATCGTGCTGCGCAGCGGCAGCGACGGCTCGGTGCTGCGCCTCGGCGACATCGCCCGCGTCGAGATCGGTTCCGAAGGCTACGGCGTGATCAGCCGTTACAACGGCAAGCCGGCCAGCGGCGTCGCGGTGATGATGGCCACCGGCGCCAACGCGCTCGACACGGCCGACGGCGTGCAGGCGCTGATGGAGCGGATGAAGCCGACGTTTCCCGCCGGGCTGAAGGTGGTGACGCCGTTCGACACGACGCCGTTCGTGCGCGTGTCGATCAAGGAAGTGCTGGTGACCCTGCTCGAGGCGGTGGTGCTGGTGTTCCTGGTGATCTTCCTGTTCCTGCAGAACTTCCGCGCGACGCTCATTCCGACGATCGCGGTGCCCGTGGTGCTGCTGGGCACGCTCGGCGTGCTGCTGGCGTTCGGGTTCTCGATCAACATGCTGACGATGTTCGCGATGGTGCTCGCGATCGGCCTGCTGGTCGACGACGCGATCGTCGTCGTCGAGAACGTCGAGCGCGTGATGAGCGAGGAGGGACTGTCCCCGATCGAGGCCACGCGCAAGTCGATGGACCAGATCACCGGCGCGCTGGTCGGCATCGGCCTCGTGCTGGCGGCGGTGTTCATCCCGATGGGTTTCCTCGAAGGCTCCACCGGCGTGATCTACCGGCAGTTCACCGCGACGATCGTGTCGGCGATGGCGCTGTCGGTGCTGGTCGCGATCGTGCTGACGCCGGCGCTGTGCGCGACGATGCTCAAGCCGCTGAAGAAGGGCGAGCACCACGGCGAGACCGGCTTCTTCGGCTGGTTCAATCGCAAGTTCGACCTCGGCAAGCGCCGCTACCAGGGCGCGGTCGGCGGCATCCTGCAGCGCGGCGCCCGCTTCCTGCTGATCTACCTCGCGCTCGGCGCGGCGATGGCGTTCCTGTACGCGAAGGTGCCGTCGTCGTTCCTGCCCGACGAGGACCAGGGCGTGCTGTTCACGATCATCCAGACGCCGGTCGGCGCGACGCAGGAGCGCACCGCCGACGCGATGCAGAAGGTCGAAGACCACTACATCAGGAACGAGGCGGAGCACATCGAGTCGGTGTTCGCGGTGCAGGGCTTCAGCTTCGGCGGCAGCGGCCAGAACAACGCGATGGTGTTCGTGAAGCTCAAGGACTGGGACGAGCGCACGTCGCCGGAAGCGAGCGTCGACGCGATCATCGGCCGTGCGTTCGGCGCGTTCGCGTCGATTCGCGACGCGATGGTGTTCGCGCTGGCGCCGCCGCCGGTGATGGAGCTGGGCACCAGCGGTGGTTTCAACCTGTACCTGCAGGACGTCGCCGGCCAGGGCCACGACGCGCTGATGGCGGCGCGCAACCAGCTGCTCGGGGGCGCGGCGCAGAGCCCGCTGCTGCAGGGCGTGCGGCCGAACGGGCAGGAGGACACGCCGCAGTTCCGGGTCGATGTCGACACCGAACGCGCCGAGGCGCTGGGCGTGTCGGTGGCCGAGATCAACTCGACGCTGTCGGTCGCGTGGGGCGGGCGCTACATCGACGACTTCATCGACCGCGGCCGCGTCAAGCGCGTGTACGTGCAGGCCGACGCGCCGTTCCGCATGGTGCCGGAGGACTTCGGCCAGTGGTACGTGCGCAGCCGCGCCGGGGAAATGGTGCCGTTCACCGCGTTCGCGACCACGCACTGGGAATACGGCTCGCCGCGGCTGGAGCGCTACAACGGCGTGCCGGCGGTGAACATCACGGGCACGCCCGCGCCGGGCATCAGCTCCGGCGACGCGATGGCCGAGATCGAGCGCCTCGCCGCCGAACTGCCGCAGGGCTTCGCGGTGCAGTGGAGCGGCGCGTCGTACCAGGAACGCGTGGCCGACGCGCAGACGCCGATGCTCTACGCGCTGTCGCTGCTGATCGTGTTCCTGTGCCTGGCGGCGCTGTACGAGAGCTGGTCGATCCCGACGTCGGTGCTGCTGGTGGTGCCGCTGGGCATCCTCGGCGCGGTGCTGTTCACATGGCTGCGCGGGCTGGAGCGCGACGTCTACTTCCAGGTCGGGCTGCTCACCACGGTGGGCCTGTCGAGCAAGAACGCGGTGCTGATCATCGAGTTCGCGAAGGCGAACCTGGAGAAGGGCATGGGCGTGGTCGAAGGCACGCTCGCGGCGATCGGCGACCGCCTGCGGCCGATCCTGATGACGTCGATCGCGTTCGGCTTCGGCGTGCTGCCGCTGGCGCTCGCCACCGGCGCCGGCTCGGGCGCGCAGCGCGCGATCGGCACGGGCGTGATCGGCGGCATGCTGTTCGGCACGTTCCTCGGCATCTTCTTCATCCCGCTGTTCTTCGTCACGGTGCGCCGGTTCGTCGACCGGCGGCGGGCGGCCTGAGATGGCGGCGTCGCGCGACGTCGCCAAGGCCGCGGTCCGCGCCGAAGCGCAGCGGGCGCGGATCCTCGACGCCGCGCGGCGCTGTTTCGCCGACCGCGGCTTCCACGGCGCGACGATCGCGGCGATCGCCGACACCGCCGGCATGAGCCAGGGGCTGATCTACCGCTACTTCGCGTCGAAGGCGGCGATCATCCACGCCATCACCGACAGCCAGCGCGAGGTGCGCACGCGCACGCTCGCACGCATCGGGCGCTGCTCGGAGCTGGTGGACGCGGTGCTCGACCGCATCGACTGCCGCGGCGACGGCGAGGGCTTCGATGCGGTGCTGTTCCTCGAGATCACCGCCGAGGCGAGCCGCGACCCGGATATCGCCGTCGTCGTCGGCGCGCAGGAGCGCGACCTCTGGGACGATTTCTCGACGCTGGTACAGCGCAGCGCCGAGGCTGCGGGCCAGCCGCTCGATCCCGAGGCGCTGCGGCGGCGGACGCTGCTGTTCCGCTGCCTCGTCGACGGGCTGGTGCTGTCGGGCACGCGGGATCCGCGACTGGATCGCGCGGCGATGCGGGCCGCGTTGCTGGAGGGGTTGGCGGACCTGGGGTTGTAGGGGCGCGCGCTTTCGCGCGGTGTCGGGTCGCGGCTGAAGCCGCTCCTACGTTTCCGCGGGGCCGGCGTAGCGGCAGCCGGAGGTGCAGGTTTCGTGCACCACGATCAGCGACAGGGCCGGCAGCGACGGTTTCAGTTCGTCCCAGATCCAGCGTGCGAGGTGTTCGCTGGTCGGGTTCTCGAGGCCGGGGATGTCGTTGAGGTAGTGATGATCGAGGCGGTCGTAGAGCGGCGCGAACGCGGCCTTGATG
>CBIHMN010000064.1:0-9014 GCA_966211005.1 uncultured Arenimonas sp. | reverse complement strand
CGTGCACGCGTTCGCGTCGGATCCGGCGCGCGGCATGTTCATCCTGGCGCTGCTGGCGATCGTGATCGGCGGCTCGCTGCTGCTGTACGCGCTGCGCGCACCGAAGGCCGACGGCGATCCGCCGTTCGCCGCGGCCTCGCGCGAGACGCTGCTGCTGGCCAACAACCTGCTGCTGACGGCGGCCGCGGCGATGATCCTGCTCGGCACGCTGTATCCGCTGTTCGCCGACGCGCTCGACCTCGGCCGGATCTCGGTCGGCCCGCCCTACTTCGGCCTGCTGTTCGCGCTGCTGCTGGCGCCACTGGTCGCGCTCGTGCCGTTCGGGCCGCTGGTGCGCTGGCAGCGCGAGGATCTGTCGCAGCCGCTGCGCTGGCTGGCGCCGTGGGCGGCGCTGGCGGTCGTGCTCGGCGTGGTCGCGTTCTTCGCGTGGCCCGGCGGGACGTGGAAGACCGCGATCGGCGTGCTCGGCGCGACGTGGCTGCTGGCCGGCACCGCGCGCTTCGTGTGGCAGCGGCTGCGTTCGGCGGGGAAGTCGAAGCTCACGGCGGAAATGCTGGGGATGGTGCTCGCGCATGCCGGCCTCGGCGTGTTTCTCGCCGGCGTCACGCTCACCGACAGCCTCAGCATCGAGAAGGACGTCGCCGCGAAGGCGGGCCAGACGTTCGAGCTTCGCGGCCATGAATTCCGCTTCGAAGGCGCCGGGATCGTGCAGGGCCCGAACTATCGCGCCGACCGCGGCACCGTCGTCGTCACCCGCGACGGCGCGAAGATCGCGACGATGCACCCGGAGCGCCGCGCCTACGCGAGCGGCGGCCAGGTGATGACCGAGGCCGCGCTCGACGGCGCGTTCCACCGCGACCTGTACGTCGCGCTCGGCGAGCCGCTCGACGACGACGGTACATGGGCGCTGCGGCTGTACGTGAAGCCGTTCGTGCGCTGGATCTGGCTCGGCGCGCTGATGATGGCGATCGGCGGGTTCGTCGTCGCCGGCGACCGGCGCTTCCGCCGCGCGCGCGTGCCTGCGGGAGCCGCGGCATGATGCGCCGCCTGCTGCCGCTGTTCGCGTTCCTCGCGCTCGCCGTGCTGCTCGGCATCGGCGTGGCGATGAACTCGGGGAAGGACAACAGCGCGATCGATTCTCCGCTGATCGGCAAGCCGGCGCCGGCGTTCGCGTTGCCCGTGCTCGGCGAACCGGATCGCGTGATCACGAACGCCGACTTCGCCGGCGCGCCTTACCTGCTGAACGTCTGGGGCAGCTGGTGCCCCGCGTGCCGCGACGAACACCCGGTGATCACCGCGCTGGCGGAGTCCGGTCGCGTGCGCGTCGTCGGTTACGACTACAAGGACGAGCCCGAAGACGCGCAGCGCTGGCTGCAGCAGTTCGGCAATCCGTATTCGCTCGTCGTCACCGATCACGACGGCCACGCGGCGTTCGACTGGGGCATCTACGGCGCGCCCGAGACGTTCCTCGTGGATGCGGACGGCATCGTGCGCTGGAAGCACGTCGGCCCGCTGACGGACGAGATCGTGCAGGACGAGCTGCGCCCCCTGCTCGACACCCTGCGTGTAGGAGCGGCTTCAGCCGCGAAAGCTTCCGAACATGACCGTCCCTCAGGGACGGTCGCGGCTGAAGCCGCTCCTACAGGGGAACCGGCGCCGTGAGCCGCCCCTTCGTCCGCACCCTTCTCCTCGCCGCCCTATTCGCCTTGGCCGGCCTCGCCGCCGCCGCTCCGCTCCGCTTCGCCGACGCCACCGAGGAGGCGCGCTTCCGCGCCCTCGTCTCCGAGCTGCGCTGCGTGATGTGCCAGAACCAGTCACTCGCCGATTCCGACGCGCAGATCGCCCGCGACCTGCGCGCGCAGGTGCTGCGGCTGATGCGCGACGGCCGCAGCGACGCCGAGATCAAGGACTACCTCGTCGAGCGCTACAGCGATTTCGTGCTGTACCGGCCGCCGATGAAGCCGTCGACATGGCTGCTTTGGTTCGGCCCGGCACTGGTGCTCGTCGGCGGCGCCGCCACGGTGTTCGTGATCGTGCGCCGCCGCGCGGCGAGCGCGCCCCCGGCCCCGCCGGCCGACGACGAGCAGGAGTGGTGATGGGCACGTTCGTCGTCGCCGCGTTCGTGCTGTGCGTGCTCGTGCTCGCGCCGCTGCTGCTCGCCGCGCGCCGTCGCGACGGCGCCGTACCGCCGCGCACGACCGGCACGCTCGCGCTCGCGACGACCGCCGCCGCGCTCGGGCTGTACCTGCTGCTCGGCTCGCCGGCGGCGCTGGATCCGGTGAACGTCGAAACGCCCGACACGCTCGAGGAGGCCATCGTGCAGCTGGAGCGCCGCCTCGCCGAGGAGCCGTCGAGCGTCGAAGGCTGGGTGCTGCTCGGCCGCAGCCGGATGGCGCAGGAGGACTTCGCGAAGGCGAGCGCCGCGTTCGCGAAGGCCGCCGCGCTGCTCCCCGACGATCCGGACCTCGCGGTGGAATACGCCGACGCGCAGATGCGCGCGTCCGGCGACGGCCAGTTCCCCGACGACGCGACCGCGCGGCTCGAGCGCGTCGTCGCCGAATTCCCGGAACATCAGCGCGCGCTGTTCTACCTCGGCGCCCAGCGCTATCAGGCCGGGCGGCCGGCCGAGGCCGCCGCGTTGTGGGAACGGCTGCTGCCGCTGGTCGAGCCGAGTACCGCGGCGGTGCTGCGCCCGCAGCTCGACGACGCGCGCGCGGCCGCGGGCCTGCCGCCGCTGCCCGCCGCGCCGGACGCCGGGACGCCCGATGACGGCCCCGCGCTCGCGGTCACGATCACCGTCGCGCCCGAACTCGCCGCCGCACTGCCGCCGGGCGCGACGCTGTTCGTGTTCGCACGCCCGGTCGACGGCGCCGGCCCGCCGGTCGCGGCCGAGCGCGTCGCCGCCGCCGCGTTCCCCGCCGAAGTCGCCCTGAGCGATGCCGATTCGCTGATGCCGACCGCGAAGCTGTCGCAGCTCGACCGCGTCGAAGTCGTCGCGCGGCTGTCCGCGTCGGGCGACGCGGCCGCCGCGACCGGCGACCTCGAGTCCGCGCCGCAGGTGATCGCGGTCGAGGCCGGTGCGAAGATCGCGCTGACCCTCGACCGGATCCACGAATGACCGAGTCCATCCCGCCCGGCACCCGTTTCGTCCCGCTGCCCTCGCCCTTCGCGTTCAAGCGCGGCGGCGCGCTGCACGGCGCGCGGATGGCCTTCGAGACCTGGGGCACGCTCGGCGCCGCACGCGACAACGCGGTGCTGATCCTCACCGGCCTGTCGCCCAACGCGCACGCGGCGACGAGCGAGGCGAATCCCGAGCCCGGCTGGTGGGAAGCGATGGTCGGCCCCGGCAAGCCGATCGACACCGAGCGCTGGTACGTCGTCTGCGTGAACTCGCTCGGCAGCTGCAAGGGTTCCACCGGCGCGGCGTCGATCGATCCCGCCACCGGCGAACCCTACCGGCTGACGTATCCGGACCTGTCGATCGAGGACGCCGCGCGCGCCGCGCACGCGGTCGTGCAGGCGCTGGGCATCGAGACGCTCGCCTGCGTGATCGGCAATTCGATGGGTGGCATGACCGCGCTGGCCTACCTGAAGCTGCACCCCGGCGCCGCGCGCGCGCACATCAACGTGTCGGGCAGCGCGCAGGCGCTGCCGTTCTCGATCGCGATCCGTTCGCTGCAGCGCGAGGCGATCCGCCTCGACCCGCAATGGAACGGCGGCCACTACGACGATGCCCGCTACCCCGAAACCGGCATGCGCATCGCGCGCAAGCTCGGCGTCGTCACGTACCGCTCGGCGATGGAATGGGACGGCCGCTTCGGCCGCGTGCGGCTCGACGGCGAAGCGCAGGAAGAAGACCCGTTCGGCTTCGAGTTCCAGGTCGAGAGCTATCTGGAAGCGCACGCGAAGCGCTTCGTCCGCAGCTTCGACCCGAACTGCTACCTCTACCTCGGCCGCTCGATGGACTGGTTCGACATGGCCGAGTACGGCGGTGGCGACGTGATGGCCGGCCTCGCGTCGATCCGGGTGGCGCGTTCGCTGTCGATCGGCGTACGCACCGACATCCTGTTCCCGCTGCAGCAGCAGGAACAGGTCGCCGACGGACTGCGCGCGGGCGGCGCCGACGCGGAATTCGTCGCGCTCGAATCACCGCAGGGGCATGACGCGTTCCTCGTCGACATCGAACGCTTCGGCCCGGTGATCGGCGGGTTCCTCGCGCGATTGGCGGCCTGATGCGTTCGTCCGCCGCCCTCGCCGCGGCGCTGCTCGCCTTCGCGACGCCGGCATCGGCCACCTTTCCCGATGTCGCGACGCTGCCGCCGCCGCTGCCGGCGCGCTTCATCCACGACCAGGTCTGGCTGACACCCCGCCTCGGCGGGCGCGAGCTGCGCATCTTCACCGACACCGGCGGCGGCTGGAACGCGTTCGATGCCGCGCTGGCGCAGTCGCTTGCACTGCCGACCATCGAGGCGGACATCGACGGCAACAAGGCGGAGCTGATCGACGTCCCGCGATTCGACGGGGACACGACGATCCCGCCGCCGCCCGCGCATTTCATGGAAGGCCGGCTGATGCTCGTCGAACGCGGACGGCTCGGCGACCGCGACGGCTCCTTCGGTGGCCGCTGGTTCGCCGACGGCCGCTGGCTGTTCGACTACGCCGCCGGCACGCTGCACCGGCTCGAGGCGACGACCGCGCCACCCGATTGCGGGATCCCGCTCGGCTTCCAGACGAATGACGCGGGCCATCGCACGATGCATTTCCCGTCCATGACGATCACCGTCGACGGCGAACCGCTCGACGTGCTGCTCGACACCGGTGCCACCGCGACGCTGACGGAAACATCGGCCCCGCATTTCGACCTGCCGCCGGGCACGGACGTGGGCACGTCTTTCATCGAACACGCGGTGTTCGAGCGCTGGACGACGCGCCATCCGGACTGGCGCGTGCTCGACGCGGCCGATCGCAAGGGCGACCAGCTGCGGCGGATGATCGAAGTACCGCGGATCACGATCGACGGCCACGCCGTCGGCCCGGTCTGGTTCGCCGAACAGCCGCCCGGCAGCTTCCAGAAGTACATGGCGGGAATGATGGACCGACCGACATGGGGCGCCATCGGCGGCTCGGCGCTGCGGTATTTCCGCATGCTGTTGGACTATCCGGCGGCGCGCGCGTGTTTCGAGCCGCTGTAATTCGAGTTTCAGGTGGTGCCGGCGAGAGGACTCGAACCTCCACGAGGGGTTACCCCGGCTGATTTTGAGTGCGGCCAGGACGCTTCGCGTCCCAGCCCCCACGATCCGCTTCGCGAATCGCGGGCCCCGGCTCTGCCATCCAATCCCCGCGCCTTCGGCGCGCCCCCTTACCAAGGGGGCTCCACTCCGGATCAGTGCGCTCCCATCTGGTGCCGGCGAGAGGACTCGAACCTCCACGAGGGGTTACCCCGGCTGATTTTGAGTCAGCTGCGTCTACCATTCCGCCACGCCGGCACGCGGCGCGATTATAGCGGGGGCGGGAAGCTTTGCTTCCGGATTCAGGCTGCGGCGTCGAGGACCATCGTGCGAGGGGCCAGCCTGAACCAGCCCCCGCCCTCGGGGAGGTACTGGCCGCAGCACACCAGCGGCTCCTTGTAGATGTGCAGGGAGACGGCGATGTCGGTGGCCGACGGGTTGCGGATCGTGTGGTACTCGTGCGGCGGGATCAGGCTGCCGGCGCTGCCGGCGCCGGCCAGCTGGGTGCCGACGGGCTCGAAGCGGAAGCGGTCGCCGTCGCGCTCGCGCAGTTCGTACTGGCAGATCTCGAGCTGGCCTTCCCAGATGCCTTCGACGCACCAGACGCCGGAGTGGTCGTGGATCGGCGTGCCCTGCCCCGGGCCCCACGTCATCGCGACGACGCTGTAGCCGGTTTCCTCGCAGCGGTAGAGCTCGCGGCGGGCGTAGTGGTCCTCGACGCGCTCCGCGCAGCACTCGGGCAGCTGGATGCTGCGGTCGCGGATCGCGCGGCACAGGCCGTTGCGCAGGGCGTCGACGGTCGCGCGCTCGTCGTCGCCGGCGACGGCGGCGTCGATCATCGCCAGCAGCTGGCGGCAACCCGGGAATTCGAGGGCGAGCATCGCGGCACCGGAGGTCAGGATCCGGCGGCCATTCTACGCCCCCGTCAGTTTCCGGCCCACATGGCGCGCGCGAACGCCTCGGCGCTGCGGGGCGGCAGCTGCGAAGCCCCGTGCGTCATCGTGTTGATCGCCCAGCAGGCGTCCTCGTCGCTCGCGCTGGCCGGCGACTTCAGCACCCCGACGATCCGCTCGATCTGCGGGCCGTTGTAGTTCTCGCCGAGCAGCTGCCACGCCGCCTGTTCGGCCGCCGGATCGCGGGGCCGGAGCGGCGCGTCGTCCACTTCGGCCTTCAGCGCCTGCAGGTACAGCTCCCACAGGTTGCGGTGGTGTTTCGCCGGCAGGCGCTCGAGCGCATCGCCGATGTCGGCCGACAGCGCATGGTCGAAATCGTCACGCGGCCGGATCAGCTTGGCGCAGCTGTGCCGCGGCAGGCGCGGCAGCATCGCCGCCATCGCCTCGGTGCCCTTCACCAGCACGCCCGCCTCGAGCGACTGGCCGCCGCGGCGCAGCGCGGTATTGAGTTCCGCGTACAGGCCCTTGCTGCTGAACCGGCCGGCGAAGCGTTCCCGCAGCTTCGGATCGGCGTTGAACCGGTCGACGAACGCCTGTTGCTGGGCATACAGCGGTGACGCCGGCGGCAGCGGATTGTGCATTTCGCCGCCGATCTGCATCGATTCCAGATCGAAGCCGCGCTTCCCCATTTCCTTCCATGCCACGGCCGCGACCAGCACGACCACCAGCCCGATCACCCACGTCTTCATCCGTTCGCCCCTTTTCGAAGGCGCGCATTCTAGCGGCCCCACGGCCACCAGCCGCGCCCCGTGAGCGCGTAGCGGTCGGCGGACTGCTCGAAACGGTTGCGGTGGCTGATGCCGCCGCACAGGAAGTACAGCGGCAGGAACAGCGGGCCGAGCGCGAGGGCCTGGTAGACGTGGGCGCGTTCGTGGTCGCCGAGCCGTACCCGCTCGTCGTGGCCGCCGCGGGCGCGGCAGGCGTAAGTGATGCACTGCTCGTCCAGCGTCGGGCCGGTGGCGAGGATCACGTTGCCGAGCGTCAGCGCGCCGCCGGGGCCCCACGGGTAGTCGACGAAGGCCAGCGCGAGGTCGGACACCCGCACGCGCGCGCCGAACGGCAGCCCGGCGAGGCCGCCGATCAGGCCCAGCAGCGTCAGCGGGCTCGCCCAGACCAGGCCGAGCGCGAACGCGAGGCGGTGCGGCAGCGAAGTGGGCATCGGACCGAGTCTATCGCTTGTCGCGCGCGCGCCGGTTCTGCGACGCTGCGCCGGTCCCGCCCCGGAAGCCGCCATGTCCACCGACACTCCGACGCCACCCGGCGCACCCGCGACGATCCCGGCCCGCACGACGCCGACGTGGGAGATGGAACTGCTGATTTCCGGCGCGACGGTGTTCGGCCTGCTGCAGCTGCCGGCGCTGGCCGACTCGCTGCTGTTCCACGCGCACAATTCCGGCCCGCCGATCGTCGCGCTGTTCGTGCTGCCGCTGTGGATCTACGTCAAGACCGCGCTGCTGACGCTGGCCGCGACGTTCGTCGTGCACCTGTGCCTGCGCGGCTACTGGGTGGCGCTGGTGGGGCTGTCGTCGGTGTATCCGGGCGGCGTCCGCTGGGACCGTGTCGCCGAGCGGGCCGGCCCGCTCTCGCTGGCGTCGATGCGCGCGAAGATGGGCGACATCGGCGACACGATAGAACGCGCCGACAACCGCGCCAGCCGCGTCTTCGGGATCGGCTTCGCGCTGGCGACGGTGATGCTGCTGCCGATCGTGCTGGTGCTGGCGCTCACGCTGCTGTTGTGGCTGGTTTCGCTGCTGGTCGGCGACAGCGCGTGGCTGACGGAAGCCGGCCTCTTCGTGTTCGTGCTGCTGCCGATTCCGTTCGCGCTGGCCACCGCCTGGGACCGGCGCCACGGCGCGAAGGCGGCCCCGGACAGCCGCATGGCGCGCACGATGCGCAAGGTGCTGCACGTCTACGAACGCGTCGGCATGGGGCGGGCGAGCAACCCGCTGCTGGTGCTGTTCTCCAGCAACGAAGGCAACCGCCGGACCGTCGTGCTGATGGTGCTGACGATGGGCCTGACCTTCATGATCATGTTCGCGCAGGCGGTCGGCGACCGCCTCGGACTGGAATTCGGCGACTACGCCGGCCTGCCCGACGACCGCCGTGCCGCGACCGATGCGGTGCTGCCGATTCATTACGACAGCCAGCGGGGCGACCGCATCCAGCTGACGCCGGTGCCGACGATTCCCGACCTCGTCGTGCGCGGGCCGTACCTGCGCGTGTTCATCCCCTATTTCCCGCGCCGTCACGCGGAAGCCTTGCACATCGCCGGCCCGCAGGGGCTGGCGGAAGACACGGCGCCGCGCGTGCGCCTCGACTGCCTCGCGAAGCTGCAGCCGCTGTCGATCGACGGCGTCGTGGTCGACGTACCGCTCGACGCCGCCGAGGACCCCCGCACCGGCCAGCGCGGCGTGCTGGCGATGATCCCGGTCGGCGATCTGGCTCCCGGGCGGCACGAACTCACCGTGCCGTCGCCGTCCGACGCGCGCGACCTGCGCGATGGCGCGAAGCCGAAAGAGCCGTACCGCATCCCGTTCTGGCGCTGACGGCTACCGCGGCAGTCGTCAGCGGCCGGCGTCGACCGGGACGGGCTGCGCGTCGCCCAGGCGCAGGTCGGCGACCAGCGGCAGCAGCCGCGCGTAATCGCGATGCTGCGGCGTCACGATGCGTACGCCATGCGCACGGCTGCCGCGTTCGCTGACCAGCGTCACCACTTCCAGCGAGCGGTCGGGCAGCATCCGCACCACCGCGCGCGGCTGCGACGGGAGGTGCACGACCTTCGGCGTCGGCGGCGGCTGACCGCCCGAAGCGCAGGCGCCGAGCGCGAGCGTGG
>CBIHMN010000063.1:0-9092 GCA_966211005.1 uncultured Arenimonas sp. | reverse complement strand
AGGAATACGGCGAGCAGACCGAGCGCAAGACCTATCTCGACGCCCAGAACCCCGACCTGAAGTCGGCGCTGGAAACGCACGAAGGCGCGATCCGCAAGATCGACAAGGAAACGCGCGGCCGCTTCAAGGAAACCTTCGACCGGGTCAATACCGGCATCCAGGAGCTGTACCCGCGCCTGTTCGGCGGCGGCCATGCGTACCTGGAACTCACCGGCGAGGACCTGCTCGACACCGGCGTCTCGATCATGGCGCGCCCGCCGGGCAAGCGCGTGTCGAACATTTCGCTGCTGTCCGGCGGCGAGAAGGCGCTGACCGCGGTCGCGCTGGTGTTCGCGATCTTCCGGCTGAATCCGGCGCCGTTCTGCCTGCTCGACGAGGTCGACGCGCCGCTCGACGAGGCCAACGTCGGCCGCTTCAGCGCGATGGTCACCGAGATGAGCGAGAAGGTGCAGTTCCTGTTCGTCACCCACAACAAGGCGACGATGGAAGCGGCCAGGCAGCTCAGCGGCGTGACGATGCGCGAACCCGGCGTATCGCGCCTCGTCTCCGTGGATCTCGCCGAAGCCGCGCGGCTCGCGGGCGCGGCCTGACGCCAGCCCGCCGGATCCCGGCAAGGCGGTTCTCGACGCGGATTACGCGGATCAACGCGGACAAGGCTTACCGCTTGATCCGCGTTGATCCGCGTAATCCGCGTCGTGAGCTTTTCCGCCCGCGTCGGTGCTGATCCCCGGCGACCGACGCGCCGATCCAGCGGAAAATCGGGCATGATTCCGGGGTCGGCCACAGGCCGCCGGACATGGAGACCGGGATGTTCGAGGGACTCAGCGACACCACGCTGCTGCGCATCGCCATCGGCGTCGCCGGGGCGGTGCTGCTCGTCGCGATCTGGTTCGCCAGCCGCAGCCGGCCGGCGCAGGGCCGCCGCCACGTCGCGCGCACCGAGCCCGGCAGCCCCGGGCGTCAGGAGCCGACGCTGCGCGAGATCATGGAAGCCGACGCCAACACCGGCGACGCCGGCGTGGTCGCGCAGGGCGAACTGGACATGCTGGAGCGCACGTTCGCCGGCGAGGACGTGCCCGATCGCCGCCCGGCGCCTGCGCCCCAGGCCGGCGCCCGGCCGCACGAGAATTTCGACAAGGTCGTGAGCCTCTACCTCGCCGCGCGCGCCGGGCAGACGCTGCACGGCCCGGACCTGGTGGTCGCGGCGGAGAAGGCCGGCCTCGTGTTCGGCCACATGAACATCTTCCACCGGCTGGTCGACAACCATCCCGAGCAGGGGCCCGTGTTCAGCGTCGCGAACCTGGTGAAACCGGGGTCGTTCGACATGGCGCAGATCCAGGACCTGCGTACGCCGGGCATCAGCTTCTTCATGGCGCTGCCGGGGCCGCTGGCCGCGCTCGACGCGTGGGAAGCGATGCTGCCGACCGCGCAGCGCATGGCCGAGCTGCTCGACGCCGTGCTGCTCGACGAAGAACGCAACGCGCTCGGCCGCCAGCGCATCTCGCATATCCGCGAGGACCTGCGCAATTACGACCGCAAGCAGCAGAAGTGGGACCTGCGCACCACCCGCTGAGGCGCCGATGAGCCCGACGCCCGCTGCGCGCGCCGCCGAGCTTCGGCGCCGGATCGACGACGCCAACCACCGCTATCACGGGCTCGACGATCCGGCGATTCCGGACGCCGAGTACGACGCGCTGGTGCGCGAACTCGAACGGCTCGAACGCGAACACCCGGCGCTGGCGACGGACGATTCGCCGACGCGCCGCGTCGGCGCCGCGGCTTCGGCCCGATTCCCGGCGGTCGAGCACGAGGTGCCGATGCTGTCGCTGAACAACGCGTTCGCGGCGGAGGAGGTGCGCGATTTCGTGCAGCGCATCGCGCGCGAACTGGGCGAGGCCGAGCCGGATTTCTCGGTGGAGCCGAAGCTCGACGGCCTCGCGATCAGCCTGCGCTACGAGCACGGCGTGTTCGTGCGCGGCGCGACCCGCGGCGACGGCGCGACGGGCGAGGACGTGACGGCGAACCTGCGGACGATCGCCGATGTCCCGCGGACGCTGGGACCCCCGAAAGCGGGTGCCGGAGCGGCGTCGCCGCCCGCCGTGCTCGAAGTCCGCGGCGAGGTGTACATGCCCCGCGCCGGCTTCGAGGCCTACAACGCGCGGATGCGCGAATCCGGCGGCCGGCCGCTCGCGAATCCACGCAACGGCGCCGCCGGTTCGCTGCGCCAGCTCGATCCCGCCGTCACCGCCGCGCGGCCGCTGGCGTTTTTCGCCTACGGTCTGGGCGTGGTCGAAGGCTGGGACGCGCAGCCGTCGACGCATTCGGCGACGCTGCAGGCGCTCGCGGCGTTCGGTTTCCCGGTGTCGCCCGAGGTCGCCACCGCGCGCGGCGCCGAAGGGCTGCTGGCGTATTTCGACGCGATCGGCGCGCGCCGCGACGCGCTGCCGTACGACATCGACGGCGTCGTCTACAAGCTCGACGCCTTCGGCCAGCAGCGCGCGATGGGGTTCGTGTCGCGCGCGCCGCGCTGGGCGATCGCGCACAAGTTCCCGGCGCAGGAACAGCAGACCACCGTCGAGGCGATCGAGGTGCAGGTCGGCCGCACCGGCGCCCTGACGCCGGTGGCGCGGCTCGCCCCGGTGGCCGTCGCCGGCGTCACGGTGACGAACGCGACGCTGCACAACGCCGACCAGATCGCGCGACTCGACGTGCGCGTGGGCGACACCGTGATCGTGCGCCGCGCCGGCGACGTCATTCCCGAAGTGGTGCGCGTGGTTCCCGGCGAGCGCCCGGTCGGCGCGGACGGCGAACCGCGGCATCCGCCGTATGCGTTCCCGACGGTCTGCCCGGCGTGCGGTTCGGACGTCGAGGCGGTGCGCAAGGTCGCCAGCGTCACCAAGTCGCGCGGCATCGAATACGCCGAGGGCGCGGCGATGGTCTGCACCGGCGGCCTGTTCTGCCCGGCGCAGCGCAAGCAGTCGATCATCCATTTCGCGTCCCGCCGGGCGATGGACATCGACGGACTCGGCGACCGTTTCGTCGAGGACCTGGTCGACTTCGGCCATGTCGAGACGGTGGCCGACCTGTACCGGCTGCGGGTCGACGATTTCGTCGCGATGAAGCGCCAGGCCGACGAACGCGACGGCACCGTGCCGGAGACCGTGAAGGCCGGCAAGGTCGCGACGAAGTGGGCGGAAAACCTCGTCGCCGCGATCGCCGCGAGCCGGAACACGACGCTGGAGCGGCTGCTGTTCGCGCTCGGCATCCGCAACACCGGCGAAGGCACCGCGAAGGGGCTGGCGCGGCATTTCGGCGCGCTCGACCCGATCATGACGGCGGACGTCGCCACGCTCGTCGGCGTGCCCGACATCGGCCCGATCGTCGCCGAGAGCCTCGTGCACTTCTTCGCCCAGCCCCACAACCGCGACGTGATCGCCGCGTTGCGCGCCGCCGGCGTGCAGTGGCCGGAACCCGGCCCGCAGCGCGCGACCGAAGGCCCGCTCGCAGGCAGGACGGTGGTGCTCACCGGCAGCCTCGCCGCGATGACGCGCGATGAAGCCGGCGCGAAACTCGAAGCGCTCGGCGCGAAGATCGCCGGCAGTGTCTCGAAGAAGACCAGTTTCGTCGTGGCCGGCGAGGCGGCCGGCTCGAAGCTGGAGAAGGCGCGGGAGCTGGGGGTGGAGGTGTGGGGGGAAGGGGAGCTGCTGGCGTTTCTGCAGCGACACTGAGGCCTTTCCGGCGCAGAATGCGCCGATGAAAGACTGGAAACCCACCGCCACCCCCAAGGCCCTCAAGCTCCGCGCCGACCTGTACGCGCTGTTGCGCGGCTTCTTCGCCGAACGCGGCGTGCTGGAGGTCGAGACCCCGGTGCTGTCGGCGGGCGGCAATACCGACCCGAACATCGAGAGCCTGTCGCTCGGGTTCAACGGACCGGCGGCGGCGGGTGAAGCGCGGCGATGGCTGCGCACGTCGCCGGAATTCGCCCTCAAGCGGCTGCTCGCGGCCGGCGTCGGCGACTGCTACGAACTCGGCCGCGTGTTCCGCGACGGCGAGGCCGGCAAGCGCCACAACCCCGAATTCACGATGCTGGAGTGGTATCGCGTCGGCTGGGACCACCACCGGCTGATGGACGAGACCGCCGAGCTGCTGAAGGCGGCGATGGCGCTGGTCGGACGGCGTGCGAGCGTGCGCGAATTCAGCTTCCGCCAGCTCTACCAGGAGCGTTTCGGCTTCGACCCGTTCACCGCGTCCGAGGACGAGCTGCGATCGCCGCTGCAGGTCTACGGCATCGACCCCGCCGGCCTGACGCGCGACGACTGGCTCGACCTGCTGATGACGCACCTGATCCAGCCGAGCATCCCGCCGAGCCGGATCCTGCTGGTGTACGACTACCCGGCCAGCCAGGCGGCGCTGGCCCGGCTGCGCGACGGCGATCCGCCGGTCGCGGAGCGTTTCGAGGCCTATCTGGGGCCGCTGGAGATCGCCAACGGCTACCACGAACTCCTGGATGCCGGCGAACAGCGCGCGCGTTTCGAGGCCGATGTCGCGCGACGCCGTGGACGCGGTGGCGAAGCCCCCGCGATCGACGAACGCCTGCTCGCGGCGATGCCGAGGCTGCCCGCCTGCGCCGGCGTCGCGCTCGGCGTGGACCGCCTGCTGATGGCGCTGGCCGGCACCGAACGCATCGCCGACGTGCTGGCCTTTCCGTTCGACCGGGCGTGAACCGCGACTGAGCCACCGCCCGGCCGGACTGAAATTTTTACTCGCGTATCACCGCGTCGGGGTCACAGTCGGTCCGCACGACCCGTCCCGCGGTCGATCGAGGAACTCGCGATGAACCGGATCACGCTCGCGCTGCTCGCCACCGCCGGTGCCCTGACGCTGGCCGGCTGCGTTCCGTCCCAGTACGGCTACGGCTCCAGCTATGGCAACCCCTACTACGGTCGCGACGACTACTACGGAAGCGACGATCGCTACTCGAACGACGGCACCTTCCGCTGCGAGTCGGAGGACCATCGCGTCCGCCGCTGCAACGTCAACACGAGCGGTGGCGTGCGGCTCGTGCGCCAGGAATCGGACGCGCCGTGCGTGCAGGGCCGCACGTGGGGCTACGACCGCGACGGCGTCTGGGTGTCGGGCGGCTGCCGCGCGCGCTTCGCCGTCGGCGGCGGCTACTATGACGACGGTTATTCGCGCGACGCGCAGACCGTCCGCTGCGAATCGCAGGACGAACGCCGCCGTGTCTGCCGCCTGCCGTTCCGCGCGCGCAGCGTGGCGATCTCGCGCCAGCTGAGCGACACCCGCTGCCAGCAGGGCTACAACTGGGGCTGGAACAGCGACACGGTGTGGGTCGATCGAGGCTGCCGCGCGGAATTCGTCGCGCGCTACTGATCGCGGTCGCGGAGCCCCTGACGAAGCCCGGCCTCGGCCGGGCTTCGCTGTTCACAGGGTCGCGACACGGCTGAATCGTTTCCCCGGCGTGCCGGCAGGATTGCAGGCCAATTCATTTGCCCGGGTCGACACTCGGGGGCGTGCGCCGAAACTGCGGCGCGGCTGCAGGAGACCCGACATGAATCGCCTAGTTCCCCTCGTCGTCGCCATCGCCGCGGTCGCGGTGCCGGCGGCCGCTTCCGCCCAGTACCGCTACGGCGGCTACCGCGGCGTGGATACCGTGCGCTGCGAATCGAACGACCATCGCACGCGCGTGTGCCGCGTCGACACCACCGGCGGTGTACGTCTCGTCGACCAGGATTCGCGCTCGCCCTGCGTGCTCGGCCGCACGTGGGGATACGACCGCAGCCGCATCTGGGTTTCGCAAGGGTGCCGCGGCAAATTCGAGGTGGGCGGGGGTGTCGCCTATTCCTCGCGCAATACCGGTGTCTACGATCCACGGTACGGCACGCGCTATCCCTCGAACGCCAGGTATTACGGTTCGCAGTACCCGTCGTCCGCGTATCGGTACCCGTCGACCGCGTCGTCGTACTACGGCGACCGCTACTACGACGAGCGCTATCGCAGCGGTTACGCGGGTGACCCGCGCTACGACGACCGTTACTACAGCGGCGCCGGCTACTACGGCGGCACGTCCGACCGCTACTCCAATCCGATCGCCGCGGTACTCGGCGCGGTGCTCGGCGTCGGGTCGTACGACCAGCGCTACTACAGCGGGCGCCAGCCACGGACGTTCCGCTGCGAATCGATCGACGGCCAGCCGCGCTTCTGCCGCCTGCCGTTCAGCGCGAACCGCATCGACATCCGCCGGCAGCTGAGCGACACCCGCTGCAGCGAAGGCTACAACTGGGGTGCGCGACGCGATGGCGTCTGGGTCGAGCGGGGCTGCCGCGCGGAATTCGTCGTCTACTGATCCGCTTTCATGCGGGAACGCGGCGGCCTGCGGGCCGCCGTTTTTTTTGCCGGCGCGCGGTCCGCCGCGGGCGTCGGCGAGGTGAAGCCGCGGCCGATCGCCGCGGCGATACGCAGGGGCGGCATCGCCAGCGACAGGGCCTCGGCACTCCACGTGCGAAGCGTCTTCGGGGCGAGTTTCAGCGCGCCGGCGAGCGGCGCCGGCAGCCAGTCGGCGCCCGCCTTGCGCAATCGGCACACGCTGTCGGCGTAGCGCCCGGCGGCCCACGTGACGCCGACGGCGCGCACGGTCGCCGTCACCAGCGGCTCCAGCGGCGTGTAGCGCATCAGCGGCTTCCCGAGCGCGGCCGGCAGCCAGGCCCGGATCACCGCGTTCAGGCCGTCGCGGGTCGCCAGCGGCGTCATCGCCGCCTGGGTGCGGGCGACGGCGAGCACGCCCTCGAGTTCCCAGCCGGCGGGGTCGAGCCCGTAGCGGCGGTAGATCTCGCGGATCAGGCCGCGCTGCACGTCGTCGGCCGAGGCCGGCGTGCCTTCGCGCTTCAGTGCCGCCGGCACCAGCGGCCGCAGCACCGGCAGCTTCTGCAGCCAGACCTGCAGCGCCGCGCCGGCACCGGCGCGCACGCACGCCGCGTGCAGCAGGGCTTCGATGCCGCCGGCCGGTGCGGCGGAGACGGACGGGGGGCGGACGGGTGCGCGCGGCATCGCTGCAGGATAAGCGGCGCGGCCCGGATTGCTAGACTTCCGCATCCCCCGGACGAGGCAGACGATGGATTTCGACCGCTACGACCGCATCCGCCCGATCCGCTGGGACGGCGACCGCCTGTCGCTGCTCGACCAGCGCCGCCTGCCGGCGACCGTCGAGTACGTGGAGTGCGCCGACAGCGACGCGGTGGCGACCGCGATCCGCGACCTCGTCGTGCGCGGGGCGCCGGCGATCGGCATCGCGGCGGCGTGGGGCGCGGTGCTGGCCGGCCAGCGCGTGCAGGCCGCGAACGGCGACGACGCGCTCGCCGCGATGACGCCGGCGCTGCAGCGGCTGCAGGCGGCGCGACCGACGGCGGTGAACCTGATGTGGGCGCTGGCGCGCGTGCGCCGCACGCTGCACGGCACCGGCAGCGACTGGCTGAACGTGCTGGAGCTGCAGGCGCGCACGATCGAGGCCGAGGATCTCGCGGCGAACCGGCATATGGGCGCGCTCGGCGCGGCGCTGATCGAGCCGGGCAGCGGCGTGCTGACGCACTGCAATACCGGATCGCTGGCGACGGCGGGGTTCGGCACCGCGCTCGGCGTGATCCGCGCCGGCGTCGCCGGCGAGCGCATCGGCGAGGTGTTCGCGAGCGAGACGCGGCCGTGGCTGCAGGGCGCGCGCCTGACGGTGTGGGAGCTGCAGCAGGACGGCATCGACGCGACGCTGGTCGCCGACGCCGCCGCCGCGCACCTGATGAAGAGCGGCCACGTGCATTGGGTGATCGTCGGCGCCGACCGCATCTGCGCCAACGGCGACACCGCCAACAAGATCGGCACGTATTCCCACGCGATCGCCGCACGCCACCACGGGCTGAAGGTGATGGTGGTCGCGCCGTCGTCGACCGTCGACATGGCCACCGCCAGCGGCGAGGAGATCGAGATCGAAATGCGCGATCCGGCGGAACTGCTGTCGCTGTCGGGCCAGCGCACCGTCGCCGAGGGCATCGGCGCGTGGAATCCGGTGTTCGACGTCACGCCGGCGGCGCTGATCGACGCGATCGTGACCGAGCGCGGCGTCGTGCTGCAGCCCGACGTCGAGTCGATGCAGGCGATGTTCGGCGCGCAGGCTTGAGGGAGAGCGGGCGATGACGCGGAAGACGCGGGCGGGATGGCAGGTGGCGCTGGGCACCCTGGCGATGCTGGTGGCGGGCGCGGCCGCCGCGTCGGACGCGGCGCCCGGCGGCGATGCCGCCGACCCGTTCGTGTTGCCCGGCGACTACGCGCAGTCGACGACGCTGCAGGACCTGCGTGACCGCTTCGGCGCCGCGAACGTCGTGATCGACGAGGCGCCCGCGCCCGACGGCGTGCCGCAGCGCCGCGTCGTGCTGTTCCCCGACGACCCGACCCGTCGCGCCGTCGTCGAATTCCACGACCGCGATGCGCTCGAAGGCATCGCCAGCATCGTCGTGCGCGATGCCGGTTCGCGCTGGCGCGGCAAGGGCGGGGTGCGCATCGGGATGTCGCTCGCCGAGCTCCGCCAGGCCAACGCCTGGCGCTTCAACTACTCCGGCTTCGACGCCGACGGCCGCGCGTGGGCGCACGACCAGTGGAGCCCGTCGGAGGGCGACGAGGATACGCTCGGCAAGCTCGACGTCGGCGCCGGCGACCACATGTATTTCGGCGTCGAACTGCGCCTGCGCGGCGTGCCCGCGGAGGTTCCGGCGGACGCGTATCCGCACGACGAATACGCCTCCAGCGACGACCCGCGCTGGCCGCGGATCGGCGAACTGGCCGAGGTCGCGGCAATCTCCGCGACCACCAGTCTCGACGACGAGTGGGAGTAGCTGGCCGGGGTCCGCCGGACGGGCCTCTCCGACGGGAATCCTGCTGGAAAAACAGGGCTTTGCCGCGCCCGCCATGGTAAGATCCGGGGCTCCGCAACCCCCTCTGCAGGAGCGGCTTCAGCCGCGACCCGCAAGCCCCAGCAACGGACGACGAATGGCAGACCTCGCGAAGGAAATCATCCCGGTCAATCTCGAAGA
>CBIHMN010000062.1:0-9157 GCA_966211005.1 uncultured Arenimonas sp. | reverse complement strand
AAGGAAGTGCAGCCGCAGCTCGGCAGCTGGGGCGTGGAGGCGATCAAGAACATCGAGCTGATGGACATCCGCGACACGCGCGAGAGCAACGTGATCCAGAACATCATGGCCAAGCGCACGTCGGGCATCGAGCGCGAATCGCGCCTCGTCGTCGCCGACAACACGCGGCAGGCCGAGATGGCCGAGATCGCCGCCAAGCGCGAGGTCGAGCTCAGCCGCCAGCTCGCCGCCGAACAGGTCGGTCTGCGCACGGCGGAAAAGGACAAGAACGTCGGCGTCGCCAACGAGCAGGCGTCGCAGCAGGTGAAGGTGCAGCAGCGCGAGACCGCGGCCAAGGAAATGGACGTCGTGCAGGTGAAGAACGTGCGCGGCGCCGAGATCAGCCGCGAGGTCGCGGTGATCACCGCGGCGCAGGCGAAGGAAGTCGCGATCGTGCAGGCCGACGCGGCCAAGCAGGTGGCGATCGTCGGCGCCGAGGGCCAGAAGCAGCAGACGGTGCTCACGGCCGAAGGCCAGCTCGAGGCCGCGCGCCGCAACGCCGAGGGCATCGCGGTGGAAGGCAACGCGAAGGGCAGCGCCGAAACCGCGATCCTGATGGCGCCGGTCGATGCGCAGATCAAGCTCGCCGAGAAGATCGGCGCCGACAAGGGCTACCAGGAATACCTGCTGGGCATCCGCAACATCGAGGCGGCGCAGGCCGTCGGCACCGCGCAGGCCGAAGCGCTGCGGACCGCCGACATCAAGGTGATCTCGAACGCCGGCACGCCCGGCAAGGGGCTGTCGACCGTGATGGACCTGTTCTCCGCCGATGGCGGCACCGCGATCGCCGGGATGCTCGAAGGCCTCGCGCAGTCCCCCGAAGGCAAGAAGCTGATCGAGAAGTTCGCTGGCCGCGACGACGAGAAGAAGAAGGCCTGACCGGTTGCCTTTGCAACGGATGACACGGATCAAAGCCGAAGAGAGGGGGACAGTCCCTGTTGCGGCGCTCATCCGTGAAATCCGTTGCAGTTCTGCTCCTGTCCGCACCGGGCCGCGGAGCGCGTAGAACGGAACGGTCCCGTTACGGAAGTCGGCGATGAAGATGCTTCGACCTTTCGCGCTGTTGTTCTCCCTCGCCGCGGCGGTGCTTCTCGCCGGCTGCTCCGGCACCCGCTTCGAGCCGCCGGAGATCCAGGGCTGGCCGCTGATGGTGGAGGTCGACGGCAAGCCGGTGCTGCTGGCGCTGGTGAAGCAGGAGGAAGTGCGCGAGGTGCGCTTCGGCGGCGGCCGGCGCAGTTCGTCGACCACGCGCCGCGACACGTACTTCCACTTCGAACTGCGCGCCTACGACCCGGCCACCGCGACGCCGCTGTGGCGCCGCCGCGTGCTGTCGCTGGGCGACCCCGACGCGAAGAAGAACATTCCGCTCACGCGCGTCGTCGGTTCGTCGGAGTCCGGCCATCTGCTCGGCCAGGACGGCGAGCTGGTCTGGCTGCAGATCGCCGATTCGCCCGCCGCGGTGTCGGCGCGCGACGGCGGCATCGTCGTCACCGCCGAGACGCTGGAGAACACCAACCCGGAGCTGAAGGGCCGGCTGCCGAGCGAAGCGCGCCACTACGGTTTCGACGGCGGCCTGGTGCTGCTCGCCGCCGACGCGCGGCAGTGGCGCGTGCGGGGTGCCGAAGGCCGGGCCGAGGCGTATTCGCCGCCGCCGGCCGCGGTGGAAGCGGCCCCGCTGAAGGCCAACGGCATGCCGAAGATCGTGCCGCTGCGCCCGTACGGCGAAGCGCCGGCGCGGCTGGCGAAGACCGCGGACGGCTGGGTGGGTCTGTTCACCGAGCGCGAAGCGGCCGAAGCGGCGAACGACGCGTGGGGCGACAAGCTCGCCTATCCGTATTCGATCCTCGACGAGGGCGCGGCGGCGCGGCGCACGTTCTGGCAGGTCGAGACGGCGACGAAACAGGACCGGGACGAATCGTTCGAGGCGATGGCGGGCCTGACCCCGATTCCCGGCACGCCGACGTACCTGCGAGGCCGTTTCGTCAAGCAGCTGCCCGGCGACACGCCGATGGCCGCGACCGATCCCGCCGGCCTGTTCGTGTGGCATGTGACGCGGATGGACGATATCGGCCGCCTCGCGCTGGCGCGGGTGGACGCGTCGCTGCAGCCGGTCTGGACCACGGAGCTGCCGCTGAGCGACAACAGCACCGGCAATCCGGTGCGCTACTGGCTGCTCGGCGATCGCATCGCGGTGATGGGCGGACTGCGCACCGAAGCCGACTTCGTGGTCGGCAACGAGATCCACCTGGTGAGCGTCGGCCTCGACGACGGCGACCTGCTCGCGCACAACCTGACGCGGGAGCCGACCGACCGGCTCGACCCGTCGAAGGTGCCGCCGCGCGAGGTCGCGCCGCCCGTGGCGCCCTAGCGCGACGCGAACGGGGGCGGCGACATCGTCGCCACGCAGGCGGTGTCGAGCCGCGACAGGTCCGCGTCGGCGGCGACGCCGAGCAGCAGGGCGTCCAGGCAGCCCATGTTCGCCAGCCCGGCCGGGAAATGGCCGAGCCCGGGCACGGTGACGAGACGGCCGCGAGCGAACCGGCCGGCGACGCGTTCGGCCCACGCCACCGGCGTCACGTAATCACGCTCGCCGGCGATGAACAGCACCGGCACGTCCGCGTCGGCGCGCGCATAACGCAATTCGCGCGGCGGAACATCCCACACCGCGCAGGCGGCGCGCTGGCGCACGACGCGGTAGTCGCCGAGGAACGTGCCGCGCACCGCGCCGGCGACGGCCGCGTCGTCGATCCACGGCACGTCTTCGGCGCACGTCGCCGACAGGAACAGGCCGTCGAAATAGCGCGGCCCGTCCGCGCCTTCGGGCGGCGCCGGCGGACCCGCGACGGCCATCGCGGCGATCGTCGCCGGCAGCTGCCGCTGCCCCGGCGTCGTCTGCAGGAAACCGCGGAAGGCTTCCCGCGCCGGGCCGTCGAAGTCGTCGCGCGCGAGGAGCGTCGCCCAGTCGGCGTCGAGGGTCGGGAATGCGCGCGCGCACGCGGCGTCGGCGCGGCAATCGGCGAAGACGGCGTCGAGCGTGTCCTGCGCATGCCGCGCATGCCACAGCGGCACATGGGCGTCGTCGGGCACGGTGCCGACCAGCACCGCGGTGCGGATGGCCGCCGGTTCGGCGGCGATCCACGCGAGCGCGACGCGCGTGCCGTACGAGATGCCGAACAGGTCGACCGGGCCATGGCCGAGCGCGGCGCGCACCGCCTGCAGGTCGGCGACCGTGTTCGCGGTGGTGTACTGCGACAGGTCGGCTTCACGTGCGAGGCGCTCGCGGCACGCGGCGACCTCGTCGACGCGGAACATCGGGCGATCGCGCTCGTCGGCCAGCTCCGGGCACGCCAGCGGCGCCGAGCCACCGGTGCCGCGCTGGTCGACGAGCACGATGTCGCGATGCTGGCGGTGCGCCGCGCCGTCGGTCAGGTAGAAGATCGCGCTTTCGGTGACGGCCAGCCCCGGCCCGCCCGCGAATTCGTACAGCGGCGCCTGCGCCGGATCAGGCGCGACGGCCGGGATCACGACGATGTTCAGATCGATGCGGCGGCCGTCCGGTCGCGCCGGGTCTTCGGGCACCGACAGCGTGCCGCAGCGCAACGCGCCGGCGTGGCCCTCGACCTCGCAGTCGCCGAGCGACAGGGATTGAGTGGCCGCCGGGCCGCTCGCCGGCGAGCACGCCCCGGCGACCAGGAGCAGTGCCGGGGACAGCCGTGTGAATCCGCGCATGGTCGCTCCCCGGTCGATCCCGCGAGCATGACCGCCCGCGCCCGGTCAGTCGACCACATTCGTGTTGACGATGTCCCCGATCGACTCGCAGGCGGCGATGCCGTTCGCGAAGCCGCTGACGACGTTTCCGGTCGTGGTGATGCCGTCGTCGTCGCAGTGGATGCCCCATTCGACCGGCGTGCCGAGGCCGACCACGTCGTTGTCGCGGATGATCGAACGGCCCCCGGCGATGCCCTGTATCGCGTGGATGTAACCCGTGTCGGCGATGACGCCCGACACGCGGTTGCCGCTGACCGACCCCGAATTGTCCCAGACGCGGATGCCGATCGCGTTGTCGGCTCCGTCGACGCCGTCCACCACGTTGTCGACGATATGCACCTGCCGGTGGCCGGCGATGCCGATCGTGACGCCGACGTCCAGCGGCGAGCCGCCCGTGTCGATGACGAGGTTGCGGCGGACCATGGATCCATCCGCGATGATCAGGATGCCACCCCCGGTGGCGCCCTCGATGCGGTTGTCCTCCACCAGGTGGCCGCCGCCTTCGCCCAGCACGATCGCCTGCAGGAAACCGCGGACGGTACAGCCGCGCACGGTCGTGTTGCGTCGCTCGACGTTGACGATGGCCCGTGCCTCGGTCGACAGCCCGCCGGCCAGCCCGCCGATCTTGTAGCCGTTGCAGTCGATCGTGACGTTGTTGGCCTCGACGTCGATCGCGAACCCGGTGGTGATCGGGGTCGCGACGTCCTGGCGCAGGCACCAGGTGCCCTGCGACGTGATGACCACGGGCAGCGAATCGATGAAAAAGGTGCAGGTGTCGAGGCTGTCGGCCGCCCTGGCGCCGGCGGGGGACAGCATCGGAAGACAGCACAGGATGTACAGGACGACGGCACGCATTCGGACGCTCCGGAGCCGGGGGACGTCCGCAACCACGGGGAGTCCGGGCGCGGGCGGCCATTTCACGACTTTCGTCATGCGCGTCGGCGTCGCGGGACGGGCAGGATGACGCGTCCGCGGCACCCGCGCCGCGCCATCCGGGGAAAATCGCCATGACGTCACGCCGCGACCTGTTCAAGTACGCCGCCCTCGCCACCGCCGCCGCCGCGCTGCCGGCGATGGCCCACGACCACGACGCGATGCCGCCGGTCGCGAAGGCGGCGAAGCCGCTGAAGATCCTGATCCTCGGCGGCACCGGCTTCACCGGCCCGTTCCAGGTCGCGTACGCGCTCGCGCGCGGCCACCACGTGACCACGTTCAATCGCGGCAAGCGCCCGACGCCCGAATGGCCCGGCAGCGTCGAGCAGCTGCACGGCGACCGCAACACCGGCGACCTGAAGTCGCTCGAGGGCCGGCAGTGGGACGTGGTGCTCGACAACCCGACGTCGCTGCCGTTCTGGGTGCGCGACGCGGCGAAGGTGCTCAAGGGCAATGTCGGCCACTACCTGTTCATCTCGACGATCTCGGCCTATGCCGACGGCTCCGTCCACGACATGACCGAAGACGCGGCGCTGGCGCCGTACACCGGCAAGGACGCGATGGCCGAAACGCTCGAGGCGATGCGCGCGAACATGGAGCTCTACGGCCCGCTGAAGGCGCTGAGCGAAGCCGAGGTGCTGAAGCACTTCGGCGCGAAGGCGACGATCGTGCGGCCGGGCTACATCGTCGGCCCGCGCGACGAGACCGACCGCTTCACCTACTGGCCCAAGCGCATCGCCGAAGGCGGCGAGATCCTGGTACCCGGCGACGGGCAGGATCCGATCCAGATCATCGACGGCCGCGACCTCGGCGAATGGATGATCCGCCTCGCGGAAAACGGCACGACGGGCACGTTCAACGCGGTCGGCCCCGACTACACGATGACCACCGACGCGATGGTGCACGGCATCCACGCCGTCACCGGCGGCCCGGCGACGTTCACCCACGTACCGTCGAGCTTCGTGATGGAGAACGAGGGCGACCTGCCGATCTGGGTGCCGCGCGCCGGCACGCCGTATTCCGGCTACGGCACCGTCAGCAACGCGAAGGCGATCGCCGCCGGCCTCACGTTCCGGCCGTTCGCGACGACGGTGCAGGACCTGATCGCGTGGTACGGCGCACTGCCGGCCGAACGCCGCGCCGAAGTCCGCGCCGGCATGACCCGCGAAAAGGAAAAGGAACTGCTCGCCGCGTTCAAGGCGACGTCGCCGGCGGGGTGATGCGCGGGTGGCCGGAGCCCATGCTTCCGGCCACGACCGACACGAAAAACACGACAGAACACGACAAGAGCAATAGCTTTCAATCGAAATGCTCTTGTCGTGTCTTCTGTCGTGCCCGGTCGTGGCTCCTTCTTCTCCGCCTTCCGCTTTCCCCCCGACCTCACCCCTCGAACGCGATCCGCACCGAGGGCGCGCTGCGCTCGGCTTCGCCGTGGTACACGGCCTCGATGTTGTTGCCGTCGGGGTCGAGCACGAACGCGGCGTAGTAGCCGGGGTGGTAGTCGCGTTCGCCCGGGGCGCCGTGGTCGCGGCCGCCGGCTTCGAGCGCGACGCGGTGGAACGCGTCGACGGCGTCGCGGTTCGTGGCCTGGAACGCGAGATGGCAGCGGCCGGTGAGGCGGCCTTCGGCCGCGTCGCTGTCGGCGGTCGACACGCACAGCTCGTCGAACCAGAAGAAATCGTCCTGCTCGCCACCGAGCGGCACGCCCAGCACCTCGAATATCGCGTCGTAGAACCGGCGGCTGGCGGCGAGGTCGGCGACGACCAGCTGCACGTGGTCGATCAGCCGGCCGCGGTGGAGCTCATGGGTCTGCATCGGGCGTCTCCTTTCGGGTGCGCTCGTCGATCACCGCCGTCACCAGGGCGCCGACGAAGAACACGAGCGCGGCGTAGTACATCCAAACCAGCATCAGCACGAGCGCGCCGAACGCGCCGTACGCGCTTTCCGGCGCCGCGTGCGCGACGTAGGCGCCGATCGCCCAGCGGCCGAGCACGAACAGCGACGCCGTGATCCCGCCGCCGAGCAGCGCCTGCCGCCAGTGCACGCGACGGTCGGGAAGATAGTGGTAGAGCAGGGCGAACGCGACGGCGTACAGCAGCAGCGACACCAGGTTCCCGACGATCGGCACCAGCGGCGGCAGCCACGAGAACGCGACCTGCACGGCGGTCGCCAGCAGCGTCGACACCAGCAGCAGGAATCCCAGCGCGAATACCACGCCGAACGAGAAGACGCGCTTGCGCAGCCACGCCAGTACCCCGCCGGCGAGGTTGCCGCTGCCGGTCGCGAACACGAGGTTCAGCGTGGCCTGCAGGTGCGCGAACACGATCGTCGCGGCGACGAACAGCACGAGCGTGTTCCACAGGCCGGACGCGGTGCGCAGGTCGGGGCGCTCGCTGCCGTGCTCGATCACGGTGGCCGCGACTTCGCGCGCCCCGTTGCCGGCGAGGGCGGCGAGCTGGTCGAGCAGCGCGTCCTGCGCCATCGGGCCGAGCCAGCCCGTCAGCCACAGCATCAGCAGCACCAGCGGCGCCAGCGAGATCAGCGCGTAGAGCGACAGCGCCGCGGCCTGCGCCATCACGTCGATCTCGATGAAGCGCTTCACCACGGCGTAGGCCAGCGAACTCGAGATGCGTTCCGCCCAGCGCTGCAGCCACGGATGCTTGCGGGCGCCCGGCGTGTCGGCGACCGGGCCGGTATGCGCCGCCTCCACCGCCACGCGCCGGCGCCCGGCGGACGGCTTGCCCTGTTTCGCCGCCGGCTTGGCGGCTTTCGCGGCAGGTTTTCGCTCGGTCATGGGGGGATGGTGCGACACGGTACCGTGCGCCCGGGATGAAGCCGCGCCGCGATGGCGCCGCCGGCCGGGAGCCGCGACACTGCCGGCACGGAGGTGACCGATGGACGAACCGACCCGCTCGCCGCGCGAGGCGCGACCCCTGCTCGAACGTGCGCTCGCGCTGGCCCTCGACTACACCGGGGCCGCGCCGGACCGCGCGGTGGCCGCGCCGCTGGATCGCGACGCGCTGCGCGCACGCTTCGCGACGCCACTGCCGCGTGCGGGCGAGCCGGCGGCGGCGGTGCTCGAACGGCTCGGGCGCGACGGCGCCGACGGCACGGTGTGCTCGACCTCGCCGCGCTATTTCGGATTCGTGATCGGCGGCAGCCTGCCGGTGGCGCTCGCCGCCGACTGGCTGGTGTCGACGTGGGACCAGAATTCGGGCCTGTACGCGGCGGCGCCGATCGCGTCGGTGCTGGAGGAGATCGCCGCCGGCTGGGTGCTCGATCTGCTCGACCTGCCGCGGGACGCGTCGGTCGGTTTCGTCACCGGCTGCCAGATGGCGCATGTGACCTGTCTGGCCGCCGCCAGGCATGCGGTGCTGCGGCGCGTCGGCCACGACGTCGAGGCCGACGGGCTCGCCGGCGCGCCAGCGGTGCACATCGTCGCGTCGGAAGAAGCGCATGTGACCATCGACGTCGCGCTGCGCTACCTCGGCTTCGGCACGCGTGCCGTGCACCGCGTCGCCGCCGACGCGCAGGGACGGATGCGCGCCGACGCGCTGGCCGCGCGGCTGTCGACGCTCGCCGGGCCGGTGATCGTCTGCGCGCAGGCGGGCAACGTGAATACCGGCAGTTTCGATCCGATGCCGGCGATCGCCGACGCGTGCGCGACGCACGGCGCGTGGTTGCACGTCGACGGCGCGTTCGGCCTGTGGGCGCGGGCGGCCGGCGACGTGAGCGCGCTGGCCGAGGGCGTGGAGCGCGCCGATTCGTGGGCCACCGACGCGCACAAATGGCTCAACGTGCCGTACGACTGCGGCATCGCGATCGTGCGCGATCGTGACGCGCACCGCGACGCGATGACGTCGAAGGCGGCCTATCTGGTGCAGGGCGCCGGCTACGACGCGGTCGACTGGACGCCGGAGTTCAGCCGGCGCGCGCGCGGCATCCCGGTGTATGCGGCCCTGCGCCATCTCGGCGCCGACGGCGTCCGGGCGCTGGTCGACCGCTGCTGTGCGCTGGCCCGGCGCTTCGCGTCCCGGCTCGACGGCCAGCCGGGCGTCGCGGTGCTCGCCGACGTCGTGCTGAACCAGGTGCTGGTGCGCTTCGCCGACGACGACGCGACCACCCGCGAGGTCATTGCCGGCGTCCAGGCCGACGGCACCTGCTGGCTCGGCGGCACCGTGTGGCAGGGGCGGGCGGCGATGCGCATCTCGGTGTCGAACTGGGCCACCGGCGCGGCCGACGTCGACCGCAGCGCCGCGGCGATCCTGCGGGTATTCGCCGAGGTCCGTTGAAAGGATTCTCGACGCGGATCACGCGGATCGACGCGGATGGCGCGCGCACCTACCGCGCGACCGCCCACGCCAGCAGGGCCGCGATGGCGATCACGGCGCCGGCGACCTTCGCGAAGCGCTGGCTC
>CBIHMN010000061.1:0-9341 GCA_966211005.1 uncultured Arenimonas sp. | reverse complement strand
CCGTGGCCGGCGCCGCGACCGCACGCTCGTGCGGCTGCTAGACCTCGCCGACGACCTGGAAGCCCTGCTCGACCGCAGCCAGGAGCGGATGCAGTCGCTGCAGAGCGTCGTCGGCCGCGTGCCGGCCGATATCGCCGAGGTCGCCAGGGCGTCGCTGGACGGCGCGGTGCCGATCCGGGAGGCGAAGCGCGACCTGCTCCAGCACCGCCTCTGGATCCAGCAGCACGGGGCCCAGGCGCGCCAGCGCGAGCTCGACGCCGCCTGCGCGGCGCTGGACCGGGCCCGGGCCCGGCTCGCCACGCAGCTCGGGGAGCTGGAACAGGCCGGGGCGGAACTGGCCGAAGTGACCGCCGCCAGCGCCGAGGCGGCCCGCCGCGAGCCGCCGGCGCTGCGACGCGACCCGGACGCGCCGTGACGCCACTGGTGCTGGCGTCGACTTCCCCCTACCGGCGCGCGCTGCTCGCGCGCCTCGGGCTGCCGTTCACGAGCGACCGGCCCGACGTCGACGAGTCCCCGCTCCCCGGCGAGTCGCCGGCCGCCCTCGCCGTGCGGCTCGCGGAAGCCAAGGCCCGGGCCGTGGCCGCGCGCCACCCGGCCGCGTGGGTGGTCGGGTCGGACCAGGTGGCCGATCTCGACGGCCGGCCGCTCGGCAAGCCGGGTACCCGTGCCCGCGCGCTCGAACAGTTGAGGGCCGCGTCGGGCCGGAGCGTGGCGTTCCACACCGCGGTCTGCGTCGTCGGCCCGGCGGGCGGCCCGTACCGCCACGCGGATCTGACCCGGGTGCGCTTCCGCCCGCTGGAAGCGGACGCCATCGGCCGGTATCTCGACGCGGAGCAGCCGTACGACTGCGCCGGTGCCTTCAAATGCGAAGGTCTCGGCATCGTCCTGTTCGAAGCGATTTCCAGCGACGACCCGACGGCGCTGGTCGGGCTGCCGCTGATCGCGCTGGCCGGCGCGTTGCGCGCCGCCGGCTATCGGCTTCCCTGACCCGTCACGTCGAGCGGCTGTCCGGGCCACGCCTCGACGCTGCCGTCGGCGCCGTGCACGACGAGCCCCAGCCATGCGGTCCCGGGCGGATGGCCCGACAGATCGATGTCCGCGGTGAAACCGACACGCGCCCCGGCGGCGTCGACCGGCGCGCGCGTCCAGTAGTCGATGACGTCCGCGCGCGGCAGGCCGTAACGCGCCTGCGCGACGACGATGCCGTCCAGCGTGACCTCCACGCGGCTTACGCCGACGCCCGTCTTCAGCGCCCAGCCCCGCACCGTGACCCGGCCGGCGGCCGCGTCGCCCGGCAGCGGCGCGTCGATCCACGCCAGCGCCGGCGTGGAGCAGCCGGCGCGCGGCGCGTCGAGGGCGAACAGCAGGAAGCGCTTGCGTCCGTGGTCGACGTTCAGCACCTGCGGCGGCGGCAGGCCGCCACTGCGCCGGCACAGCTCCGCATACGCGGCGAAGCGCGCCTTCATCGGCCGCGCGCTGTCCTCGACCACCAGCAGCCGCGGTCCGGCCCCCGGCGAGAGCGCGTCGCGCAGCAGCCCCCACTGCGCCAGCTGTTCCGCCCGGCCGTGCTTGCGGTTCAGCGGGTGGTCGAGCACGAGAACGTCGTCCCGACCGAGCGCCAGCGACAGCTGCGCGCCGAGCATGAAATTGTCGGCGACCACGCCGGTGCCGGCAGGCATCGATGCGAGCCGTGCGCGCACCGCCGCGGCGACCTCGTCCCAGCCGGCGAAATTGTCCGCATACAGGTCCGACGCGGCGAGGCGCGCGCGGCCCGCGGGATCGGCGACGAGCATCAGCCACGCGGTCGTCGCCGCCAGTCCGAGCGCGGCGGTCACCGGCACCGCGACCCGCAGCCACCGGGGCCAGCCGGCGAGCACGACCGGCGCCGCGGTGCACAGCACCAGCCAGCCGGCCAGCGGCCAGTGGAAACTCACCCGCTCGCTGTCGGCGAAGAACGCGAGCAGGAAATAGCCGCCGACCGCCACCGCCGCCACCCCGGCGACGAACGGCCACGCGGGCCCGTCGCCACGCCGGCGCCACGCCTGCCACGCGGTCGCGGCCAGCAGCGCGAACAGCAGCGGGGTGACGACCAGCGCCTGCACCGGCAGCCACGCGAAGCCGAGCCATTGCGGCTGCCATGGGTGGCGGTCGAGCAGCTGGAATTCGACACCGGCACCGCCGTGCGCGACGTTCCACGCGAGCAGCGGCAGCCAGGCCGCCGCGCCGGCGACGACGACGAGCGCGAAGCGATAGTGGGCGAACGCGCCGAGCGCGAGCCCGACGGCGAGCTGCGCGACCGCGACCCAGCCGACGCGCCGCATCAGGCGGGCGAACGCATCGACGCACAGCAGCGCGGCGAACAGCATCGGCACGTCGGGCAGCGCGAGCACGCCCATCAGGCCGCCGAGCGGCAGCAGCGTCGCCAGCCATCCCGCCTGCCAGCCCACGCGCACGCCGAACCAGCGCCGCGCGATGCGCACCACCAGCCACGGCAGCGCCGCGCCGAGCGCGAGAAACGGCACGCGCGCGCCGAAGATGCCGTCGCCGAACAGGGTGGTTCCCAGCCGGATCAGCCACGCCGTGAGCCCCGGCAGGTCGGAATACGCCCACGCGAGCCGCGTGCTTTCCTGCGCATAGAAGGCCTCGTCGCCGAACGGCGGCAGCGCGATCACGAGCCACGCCTTCGCGGCCAGCGCCAGCGCCCACGCGACGAGGAAGTTCACGCGTGCGCAACCCGGGCGTTCGTCCATCCGTGCCATCATCCCTGCGACCGTTTGCCCGGACGCACGCCATGCACGCCCACGCCGTCGAGGCCGCCATCGTAACCGACCGCATGCACGAGTCCCTCGATGCCGCGCTGGCGCAGGTCAACGGCCTCGTGCTCGGCAAGGCGCGCGAGGTGAGGCTCGCGTTCACCACGCTGCTCGCCGGCGGGCATCTGCTGATCGAAGACCTGCCGGGACTGGGCAAGACCACGCTGGCGCGCTCGATGGCCGCGAGCCTCGGTCTCGATTTCCAGCGGCTGCAGTTCACGTCCGACCTGCTGCCGTCCGACATCACCGGGCTGTCGATCTTCGACCAGACCGCGCGCGAATTCCGCTTCCACCCCGGCCCGGTGTTCACCCAGCTGCTGCTCGCCGACGAGATCAACCGCGCGCCGCCGCGCACGCAGAGCGCGCTGCTGGAGGCGATGGCGGAGCAGCAGGTCACGATCGACGGCGTGTCGCATTCGCTGCCGCAGCCGTTCTTCGTCGTCGCGACGCAGAATCCGGTGGATCTGGCCGGCACGTTCCCGCTGCCCGATTCGCAGATGGACCGGTTCCTGCTGCGGCTGCGCCTCGGCTATCCCGACGCGGGCGCCGAGCGCGAGATGCTCGCCGGCGAGGACCGCCGCGACCTGATCGCCCAGAGCATGCCGCGGCTCACCGGCGACGAAGTACTGGCACTGCGCGCGGCGGTGGAACGCGTCCACGCCAGCGAGGCGCTGGTCGGCTACGTGCAGCAGTTGCTGCAGGAAAGCCGGCGTCATCCCGGCGTGCGCGTCGGCCTGTCGCCGCGCGCGGGACTGGGGCTGCTGCGCGGCGCGCGCGCCTACGCGATGCTGGAAGGTCGCGACCACGTGCTGCCGGAAGACGTGCAGCAACTGTTCGCCCAGGTGGCGGCGCACCGACTCGTGCCCGAGTCCGAGGCCGAGGGGCGCGACGTGCTGGCCGAACGCATCCTGCGCGCGGTGGCGGTGGACTGAGCCGCGTGGCGCGGCCGCGCGATCTCGTCGAACGCTGGAGCGACCGGTTCGCGTCGTTCCCGGTGGTGCGTCCACGCCGCACCGAATCGCTGCCGATCACCGTCGAACGGCGACGCGTCTACATCCTGCCGACGGGGTTCGGGCTGTTCCTCGGCGCGATGCTCGCGACGATGGTGCTGGGCGGCCTGAACTACAACAACAACCCGGCGCTGCTGCTCGCGTTCCTGATCGTCGCGGTCGCCAACAACAGCCTGCTGCAGGCGCACCTGACACTGTCGGGCCTGCGCGTGACGTCGATGCATGCCGAGCCGGTGCATGCCGGGCAGCCGCTCGAGCTTCGCATCGCGGTCGAAGCCACCGGCAATCGCCGACGCGACGGCCTCGAGTTGCGGCGCGGCGACGAGATCGCGTTCTTCGACCTGCCGCCCGGCGGCCGCGGCGAGGTGCGGCTGGCCATACCGACCGCGCGGCGTGGCTGGCTGGAGCCGGGCCGGATGCGCCTGTCGACGGTACGGCCGCTCGGGCTGGCGCGCGCGTGGACGTGGCTGCTGCCCGCCGGCCCGCTGCTGGTCTACCCCGCTCCGGAAGACGACACCGTGCCGTTGCCCGACCTCGGCGGCGACGGCCAGGCGAGCCGCGCACGGCAGCAGGGCGACCAGCCGCATCAGCTGCGGGACTACCGTCCCGGCGACGCGCCGCGGCAGATCGCGTGGAAGGCGTCGGCGCGGGCCGACCGCCTGCTGGTACGCGAATATGAAGCCAGCACGAACCGCGAGGTCGAACTGGACTGGTTCGCGCTCGCCACGCTGCCGCACGAGGCGCGGATCCGCCGGTTGACGCGCTGGGTGCTCGAGGCCGACCGCCAGGCGGTGCGCTACCGGATGCGCCTGCCGGCGATGACGATCGGTCCGGGCCGCGGTTCCGAACATCGCCACGCGTGCCTGCGTGCGCTCGCCCTGTTGCCGGACGCCTGATGGCCGCCGCCGAACCGCTCACGCGCGACGCCCGGCGCTGGTGCATGGCCGCCGCGGGGGCGTGCCTGCTGCCGCTGCTGACGCAGATCCAGCCCGTGCTCGCGCTCGGGCTCGCCGGAATCGCCGCGCTCAGCATGACCACCGCGCGCCCGTGGCCGCCCGCGGCGCGCGTCGCCCTGCTCCTGGCCACCGGCGCCGTGGTGCTGGTGATGCACGGCTTCAGCATCGGACGCGAGGCCGGCACCGCCGGGCTGGCTGCGCTGCTCGCGATCAAGCCGCTGGAGACGCGGCGCCTGCGCGACGCGCACAGCCTGCTCGGCTTCTCGCTGTTCGCGCCGTTCGCCGCCTTCCTGCAGGACCAGGGGCCGCTGGTGCTCGCGCTCTCGCTGCCGGCGGTGCTGATGCTGATGCTGGCGCTGGCGGCGATCGTGCAGAACCGCAACGACCTGCCCCTCGCGGAACGCGGCCCGCGGCCGGGACGCCTGCGCGCCGCCGGGTTCGCGCTGCTGCTGGCGATGCCGCTCGCGCTGGCGTGTTTCTGGCTGTTCCCGCGGCTGGCGACGCCGCTATGGGGCAAACCGGTCGAGTCGGCCGGCCGCGGCGGCCTCGCCGACGCGATGCGTCCCGACCAGTGGGTCGATCTGTTCGCCGACGACCGGCCGGCGCTTCGCGCCCGGTTCCTCGACCTCGAGCCGCCGCGCGCCCAGCTGTACTGGCGCGCCCGCGTGCTCTGGGATTTCGACGGCGCCGGCTGGGCGCGCGGCACCGAGGCGATCCCGCTCGGCCGGCCCGACGTCCGCGCCACCGGTGGGACCGCGCTGTACGAAGTGATGATGGAACCGACCGATCGCCGCTACCTGGTGACGCTCGACCTGCCGCTGGCGGCGCCCGCCGACGCCGAGCTGCTGGGCGACCTGACGGTGCGCACGCGGGAACCGGTGACCCGGCTGGAGCAGTACACGCTCACGTCCGACCCGGGCGCGTTGCACCAGCGTGACCTGTCGCCGCTGCTCGCGCGGCGTGCGCTGTCGCTGCCGGCCGATCGCAACCCGCGCACGCAGGAACTCGCGGCCCGCTGGCGCGAGCAGAGCGGCGGCGACGACGTCGCGCTGGTGCGCCGCGCACTGGAATGGATCGGCCAGGACTTCAGCTACAGCCTCACGGTGCCGCCGTCCGGCCGACATCCGGTCGACGAATTCCTGTTCGATTCGCGCGTCGGCTTCTGCCAGCACTTCAGCTCCGCGTTCGCGGTGCTGATGCGGGCGGCCGGCGTGCCGACGCGCGTGGTGCTGGGCTACCACGGCGGGTACCGCAACCCGATCGGCGGCTACTGGGTCGTGCGCCGCCAGGACGCGCATGCGTGGAACGAGGTGTGGCTGCGCGGGCGTGGCTGGACACGGGTCGACCCGACGGCCGCGGTGCGCCCCGAACGCGTGCTCGACACCGTCGAAGACCTCGCGCGCCAGGAAGCGCTGCTGCCCGAGGCGTTCGCGCCGGTGCTCGACATCGGCGACTGGCTGCGCCGCGGCTGGAACGATTTCGTCGTCGGATTCGACGCGCGGCGCCAGGCCCGGCTGCTGCAGCCGTTCGGCGTGCGCGACGCGACGGCGCGGCAGCTCGGCAGCGCATTCGCGATCGGCGCGGGCCTCGCGCTGGCGCTGACGCTGTGGCTGCAGATGCGGGGCCGGCCGCCGCCGCAGGACCCGCTGCTGCGCGCGTGGCGCGCCTTCGCGCGGCGTCTGCGGCGCGTCGGGCTGGAAAAGGCACCGTCGGAAGCGCCGGCGACCTTCGGCGAGCGCATCGCCGCGGCGCTGCCGTCGCAGGCCGGCGTGCTGCGCTCGATGACGGCGCGCTACATCGCCTGGCGCTACGGCGGCCGCGAACTGTCGTTCGAGGAAAAGGCCCTGCTGATCGCCGAACTGCAGGCCTATCGCGCGCCGCGGCGCGCGGGAGGCCCGTCGGGCCCGGGTCGCCGCGCCGATCGGGCGTGAAGGCCCTCCCGCCGCGTCACCCCGGCGGCCAGTGCAGCGCGCGGCCGGCGAGCAGGTGCAGGTGGATGTGGTAGACGCTCTGGCCGCCGTCGCGGCCGCAGTTCATCACGACCCGGTAGCCGTCGGCGGCGAAGCCTTCCCGCCGCGCGTACGCGGCCGCCGCGAGCGAGAGGCGGCCGAGCAGCGCCGCGTCGCCCTCGCCCGCGTCGTCGAGCGTGGCGATTTCGCGTTTCGGGATGAACAGCACGTGCACCGGCGCCTGCGGATGGATGTCGCGGAACGCGAGCACGTGCTCGTCCTCGAAGACGATGTCGGCGGGGATCTCGCGGCGGATGATCTTCGAGAAGAGCGTGGTCATCGCGGGTCCTCAGGTCGGGATTTCGGTGCGCGAGCCGAACGCATGCGCGAGCGTGCCGCGGTCGACGTATTCGAGTTCGCCGCCGAGCGGCACGCCGTGCGCGAGCCGGCTCGGCCGCACGGCGGCCTGCCGCGCGAGCTGCGCGAGGTAATGCGCGGTCGCCTCGCCTTCGACGGTGGGATTGGTGGCGATGATCAGTTCCCGCACCTCGCCCTGCGCGAGGCGGTCGGCGAGGCGATCGAGGCCGAGCTCGCGCGGGCCGATGCCGTCGAGCGGCGACAGGCGCCCCTGCAGCACGAAATACAGCCCGCGGTAGCCGGTGGCCTGTTCGATCGCCAGGCGGTCGGCGGGCGATTCGATCGCGCACAGCAGCGCGCGGTCGCGCGAGCCGCCGGCGCAGATCGGGCACAGCGGCGTCTCGCTGAAATCGCGGCACGATTCGCAGTGGCCGACGCGCGCCATCGCTTCCGACAGCGCGCCGGCCAGCCGCACGCCGCCGTCGCGGTCACGCTCGAGCAGGTGGTACGCCATCCGCTGCGCCGATTTCTGCCCGACGCCGGGCAGGCAGCGCAGCGCCTCGATCAGCTGTTCGAGCAGCGGCGCCGACGACACGGCGTCAGAACAGGCCCGGAATCTTCATGCCCGCCGGCAGGCCCGCGGTCGCCGCGGACATGCGCTTGCCGGCTTCCTCGTTGGCCTTGTTCACCGCGTCGTTGAAGGCGGCGGCGACGAGGTCCTCGAGCATCTCGGCGTCGGCGAGCACGGACGGGTCGATGCGCACGGCGCGGCAGTCCATCTTGCCCGTCAGCGTCACCTTCACCATGCCGCCGCCGGACTGGCCCTGCACCTCGACGGTGGCGAGTTCCTCCTGCGCGCGCTTCATCTGTTCCTGCATGCGCTGGGCCTGTTGCATCAGTTGGGCGATGTTTCCGCGCATCGTGGTTCCTCGGTTCGTTCAGTGGTCGTCCAGGGGACGGATGGAATCGGCGACGACGCTGCCGCCCTGCTCCAGCAGGCGCCGGACCACCGGATCGCCGTGGAAGGCTTCCTCGGCGCCGGCCTGGCGTTCGCCGCGCTGGCGTTCGGTGCGTGCGTGCAGCGTTTCCGACGACGCCGCGCGCGCCGATTCGAAGCGGATCTGCGGCGGCGCGCCGAGTTCGGCGCCGAGCGCGTTCGCCAGCTGGCGCACGAGGCCCTCGCTGCGCAGGTGATCGAAGCTGTCGGGCAGCGACAGCTGCAGCACGCCGTCGCGGTGGCCGCAGAAGGCGCTGTGCGCGGCGAGTTCGCGCACCGGTCCCCTCAGGCCGGCGCGCGCGACCAGCGCCAGCCAGTCGTCGACGCCGGCCAGCTCCACCGTGCCGGACGCGGCGGGCGCGGAAAGGCGCGCGGCCGTGGCGGCGTGCGGCTCGCTCGCAGGCCGCGTCGGCGGGGAGACGGGGGTCGTGGCCGCCGCGGGCGCCGTCGAAGCGGGCGTCGTCGCCGGGAACCCCCGGGACGGCGTCGGCGCGCTCGCGACGGCCGGTGCCGGCCGCGTCACGCCCGCTCCGGACGCGCCGTCGGGACGGAAGGCGAGCATCCGCAGCAGGCTCATCTCGAAGCCGGTGCGCGGGCTGGGCGCGAGATCGAGGTCGCGGCGACCGGTGACCGCCATCTGGTACCAGATCTGCACGAGTTCGGGCGACACGCGCGCGGCGAGCGCGGCGACGTCGACGCGACCGCCCTCGCCGACGCTGCCGGGCACGACCTGCTGCAACTGCACCTGGTGCAACGCGGTCGCGAGGTCGTCGAGCACGTGCGCGTAGTCCGGGGAGAACGTCGCCAGTTCCTCGACGCGCGCCATCAGCGCCGGACCATCGCCGGCCGCGAGCGTGTCGAGCAGCGCGCCGACCTGCGTGCGGTCGACCGTGCCGAGCATCGTCGTGACGCCGGCTTCGTCGAGCCGGCCGCCGGTGTAGGCGATCGCCTGGTCGAGCAGCGACAGCCCGTCGCGCAGGCTGCCGTCGGCCGATCGCGCGAGCAGGTCCACCGCCCCGGCTTCGGCGGGGATGCCTTCCGCGGCGAGGATGCGCGTCATCTGCCCGGTGATCTGCGCGTGTTCCAGCCGGCGCAGGTTGAACTGCAGGCACCGCGAGAGCACGGTGACCGGAAGTTTTTCCGGGTCGGTGGTCGCGAGCAGGAACTTCACGTGCTCCGGCGGCTCTTCCAGCGTCTTCAGCAGCGCGTTGAACGCCGGCTTCGACAGCATGTGCACTTCGTCGATCAGGTAGACCTTG
>CBIHMN010000060.1:0-9365 GCA_966211005.1 uncultured Arenimonas sp. | reverse complement strand
AGATGCGCGACCTCGAGACCGCGCGCATCGCGATCCAGTCCGCGCTCACCGGCCATCTGGTGCTGAGCACGCTGCACACGAACAATGCCGCCGGCGGCATCACGCGCATGCTCGACATGGGCGTCGAGGACTACCTGCTGACGTCGACGGTGAACGGCATCCTCGCGCAGCGCCTCGTGCGCCGGATCGAGCCGACGCACGCCGAACGCTACGAGGCGCTGCCGGAAGTGATCGAGGAATTCGGCCTGCGCCGGTTCCAGCCGGAAGGCCCGATCTTCCTGACGCGGCCGAAGCCCTCCGCACTGACCCCGACCGGCTACCTCGGCCGCACGACCATCATGGAATTCCTGGTGATGGACGACAGCCTGCGCCGTCTCGTGATGCAGCACGCGGGCATGGGCGAGCTGGAGGAAGCGGCGCGCGCGCGCGGCATGCGCACGATGTACGAAGACGGCCTGGTGAAGGCGATGCAGGGCCTCACCACGATCGAGGAAGTCATGCGCGTCACGCAGGAAGGCTGAGCCGGTGCCGATGTTCCGCTACCGGGCGCTGTCGAGCGCCGGCGAGACGCTCGACGGGCAGATGGAAGCCGCCAGCGCCGACGAGGTGATCGTCCGGCTGCAGGACCAGGGCCACCTGCCGGTGGAGGCCCGTCGCGCCGACGCCGAGGGGGGCGACGGCCTGTCGCGGCTGTTCCGCCGCGAGCCGTTCGGCGCGGCACAGGTCCTCCAGTTCAGCCAGCAGCTGGCGACGCTGCTCGGCGCCGGCCAGCCGCTCGACCGGGCACTCGGCATCCTGCTCGACCTGCCCGACAGCCCCGAGGCGCGTCGCGTGATCGAGCGCATCCGCGAGGCCGTGCGCGGCGGCGCGCCGCTGTCGACCGCGCTGGAGCAGCAGCACGGCATTTTCTCGCGGCTCTACGTGAACCTGGTGCGCGCCGGCGAAGCGGGCGGCTCGCTGCAGGAAAGCCTGCGCCGGCTGGCGGATTACCTCGAACGCAGCGCGGCCCTGCGCGGCCGGGTCGTGAACGCGCTGATCTACCCGGTGATCCTGCTGGTGCTGGTGGTCGCGTCGGTCGCGTTCCTGCTGACGATCGTCGTGCCGCAGTTCCAGGCCCTGTTCGAGAGCATGAACGTCGAACTGCCGTGGTATTCGGCGCTGGTGCTCGAAGCCAGCCTGTTCCTGCGCGAATGGTGGTGGCTGGTGGTGCCCGGCGTGCTGGCCTTCGGCGCGTGGATCGCGTGGAAGCTGAACCAGCCGGCGGCACGGCGCGCACTCGACGTCCGGCTGCTGCGCACGCGCATCGTCGGCGACCTGGCGGCCAAGCTCGACACCGCGCGGCTGGCCCGCACGCTCGGCACGCTGGTCCGCAACGGCGTGCCGCTGCTGGCGGCGTTGAACCTATCGCGGCCGGTGCTGTCCAACCGCGTGCTGTCGGACGCCGTGGAGGCGGCGGCCGAGGAGGTGAAGACCGGCAGCGGCCTGGGTTACGCGCTCGGGCGGCAGAAGGTGTTCCCGCGGCTGGCGGTGCAGATGATCCAGGTGGGCGAGGAATCCGGCGAACTCGACGCGATGCTGCTGAAGGTCGCCGACACGTTCGACGTCGAGACCGGCAACGCGCTCGACCGGATGATCGCCGCGCTGGTTCCGGTGCTGACGCTGCTGATGACGGCGGTGATCGGCGCGATCATCCTGTCCGTGCTGCTGCCGATCTACGACCTCACGTCTTCGTTCTGACCTTCCACTACAGGATTTTCCATGCAGACCACGCCCCGATTCCCGACCCGTGCCGCCGGCTTCAGCCTGATCGAGATCATGATCGTGATCGTGCTGATCGGCGGCATCCTCGCGCTGGTCGCCAGCAAGGTGATGGGTTCGAAGGACCAGGCGAACTTCAAGCTCGCCGACATGCAGCTGACGACGCTCGCCGGGAAGATCGACCAGTTCCGGAGCGACACCGGCCGCCTGCCGGAATCGCTCGACCAGCTGGCGACCTCGCCCGGCATCGCCGGCTGGCTCGGCCCGTACGCGAAGGCCGAGGAACTGCGCGATCCGTGGGGCACCGCGATCGACTACCGCCGTCCCGGCACCAACGGCCCGTTCGAGCTGGTGAGCCTCGGCGCCGATGCGGCGCCCGGCGGCGAGAGCGTCGACGCGGACATCCGCAAGCCCTGACGCGACGCGCGCCCCGACGATGAAGCGCGCCCGGGGATTCACGCTCGTCGAACTGGTGATCGTGATGGTGCTCGTCGCGACGCTGACCGGCATCGGCGCGATGGTGATCGGCGCCGCGGTGCCCGGCCGCGAACTGCGCGGCGCCGCCAAGGAACTCGCCGGCCAGCTGCGTTTCACCCGTGCGCAGGCGATCGCCACCGGCCGCGAACAGGTGTTCGAACTCGACGTGATCGGCAAGCGCTGGCGCGCCGCCGGCGAACGCAGCGGCGACCTGCCGGACGCGGTGGCGCTGCGCGTGGTCACCGCGCGCGGCGAAAGCCCGGCGAAGGACGTGGCCGCCGTGCGCTTCTTTCCCGACGGCGCCGCCACCGGCGGCCGCATCGTGCTGAGCATCGACGATGCCGCGTGGCGCGTCGACATCGGCTGGCTCACCGGCGAGGTGACGCTGGCGCGCGGCGAGGGCCGCCCGTGATGCGCGCCGCGCGGGGTTTCAGCCTGCTCGAAGTGCTGATGGCGTTCGCGCTGCTGACCGTCGGCCTCGGCATCCTCGTCGCGATCCTCGGCGGCGGCCTGCTGCAGGTGCGCCAGGCCGGCGACGCGACCGGCGCGACGCTGCACGCGCAGTCGCTGCTCGACCAGGTCGGCGTGCTCGCGCCGATCGCCGCCGGGACAGAGGGCGGCGAACTCGACGACGGCCGGTACCGCTGGGCGATGGAGATCACCGAGATCGAAGACCCGGCGCCGCCGGTGCCCGCGCCAGACACCGGCCTGCCACCGATGGAAATGCCCGGCCGCGTGCTCGGCGCGCCGAAGCTCTATCGCGTGCAGCTCGACATCGGCTGGGGCGAGGACGACCTCGCGCGCAGCCTGCGGTTCGTCACCCTGCGCGCGCGCATTCCGCCGATGGACGAGGTGTCGCCGTGACGCGGCGTGCACCCGCAGGCTTCAGCCTGATCGAGGTGATGCTGTCGCTCGTGCTGCTGTCGGTCGGGCTGGCGCTGGCGTTCGCGACGCTGCGCAACGCGACCGTCGCCACCGAGCGCGCCGAGAGCGCGGCGCAGCGGCAGGAACGCCTGCGCGCGGTGCAGGCGTTCCTGCGCCGGCAGATCGACGGCGCGATGACGCAGCCGATCGAATTCGACGAAGTCACCGGCGAGGCGACGCTGTTCGCGGCCGGCGACGGCGGTATCGCGTTCGCCGCGCCGATGCCCGGTTACCTGTCGCGCGGCGGCCCGTACGTGCAGCGCTTCCGCCTCGCCCGTGCCGAGGGCGGCGGGCTGCAGCTGGAGTTCGACCACCAGCTGCTGACGCCCGATGGCGCGATCGACCCCGAGCGTGAACCGGAGGTGCTGCTCACCGGCATCGCCGAGGGCGCCTTCGAGATGCGCACCCTCGGCGAGGACGGCGAGCCGGGCGCGTGGACGGCCGACTGGGACACGCCGGGCCAGCTCCCGCGTCTCGTGCGGCTGCGCCTGCGGCTGCTCGACGCCGCCGCGCCGTGGCCCGAATTCGTCGCCGCGCCGCGGCTCGGGGCTGCGGTCGCGCCGACGCCGCTGGACGCGGATCCCGACCCCGACGGGGCGCAGCAGTGAACGCGTCCGCCGCCCGCGGTGCCGCGCTGCTGCTCGTGCTGTGGCTGCTCGTGCTGTTGTCCGGCCTGATCGCGGTGTTCGCGCTCACCGCCCGCACCGAGGCGCTGCAGGGCAGTGCGCTGCGGACGCAGGTAGCCGGGCGGCACGCCGCCGAGGCCGGCATCGAGCTGGCGGCGTTCCGGATGGCGGCCGCCGACCCGGCCGCGCGCTGGGTGCCCGACGGCCGCGCCAACGAGATGGCGTTCGAAGGCTGGGCGTTGCGGATCGCGGTACTCGACGAGGCCGGCAAGTTCGACCTGAACGCGGCCGAGCCGGTGCAGCTGGCCCGGCTGATGGTGGTGCTCGGGGTCGAGCCCGCGCGCGCCGACCAGCTCGCCGGCGCCATCCAGGACTGGCGCGACGCCGATGTGCTCGTCGCGATGCCGGCCGGCGCCGAGGACCGCGACTACGAGGCCGCGGGCCTGCCATACGGCGCGAAGGACCAGCCGTTCACGACGCTGTCGGAACTGCAGCAGCTGCTCGGCATGGATCTGGCGACCTACCGCCTGCTGGTGCCGCATGTGACGGTGTTCACCGCCGCGCCGGCGCCGGAGCCGGCGTATGCGTCGCGCGTGGTGCTCGCGGCGATGGGCCTGGCGCCGGAGCAGGTCGAGGCGATCATCGTCGCCCGCGAAGCCTGGGCACCGGGCCTGCCGGTGCCGGTCGGACCGGACGGCAGCGCCCTCGCCGCTGCCGGGTCCGGCACGTATAGTGTCGCCAGCCGCGCCACCCGCCCGGATGGCCTGCAGGTCGACATCACCGCCACCGTGCGCATCGGCGCCGGTTCCGGTTTCGGCCAGCTCTATGCACCGCTGGCCTGGCGGGTGGGAGAACCCGACTGATGCCTGCTGCCGATCGCTTCGCCACCCTGATCGATCCCTTGACGCTGCGCCTCGCGCGCAGCCCGCTGCCGGCGTGGCTGGCGGAAGCGGGGCGGGCGCTGCGTTCGCTGCTGCCGGCGCGCTGGCGCGCGCTGCTCGACGGCGACGCGCAGCGGCTGTACCTGCTGCGCCACGGCGACGAGGTGGAACTGATCGCCGGCCGTCCGCGCGCCGACCTGGTGCTCGGTCATCTGCCGCTGGGCGACGCCGAACTGCTGGCCGCGGCCGCCGCGCGCGCGGCGCAGAGCGGCGCCGCACGCTGGCTGCTGCTGCCAGCGTCGCAGGTGCTGCGGCGGGTATTGCCGCTGCCCATCGCCGCCGAGCCTCGCCTGCGCGAGGTGCTCGCGTTCGAGCTCGACCGGCAGACGCCGTTCACTGTGGACCAGGTGAGCTACCAGGGGCGCGTGCTGTCGCGCGATCCGGCTTCGCAGCAGATGCAGGTGGAACTGTGGGTGCTGCCGCGCACGCGCCTGGAGGCGGAACTGCAGACGCTGGGCGCGCTGGGCGAGGGGCTGGCCGGCATCGACGTGGTCGAGCCCGACGGCACCCGGCACGGCCTCGACCTGCTGTCGGCGAGCGGCCACGCGCGGCGTCGCGATCCGGCCGCGCGGCTGAACGCGGCGCTCGCGGCGGTCGCCGTCGTCTGCCTGTTCGGCGCGCTGGCGATGGCGCTGCACAACCGCGCGCAGCGGCTGGAGGCATTCAAGCGCGACGTCGCCGCCGCCAACGACGCGGCGCGCCAGGCGCGCATCGTCCGCAACCAGCTCGAGACGTCGGCCGCCGCCGCGAATTTCCTCGCGACGCGCCGCGCCGAGCGCCCGACGATGCTCGAGGTGCTCGCCGACATGACACGGCGGATCCCCGACGACACCTCGCTCGACAAGCTCGCGATCAACGAGGGCAAGCTCGTCGTCGTCGGCCAGAGCCGCGCTGCGCCGGCGCTGGTCGGCCTGCTGCAGGAATCGCCGGTGCTGCGCGGGCCGGCGCTGTCGGGCGCGGTGCAGGCGGATCCGCGCACGGGCCGCGACCGCTTCACGCTGACGGCCGAGGTGGGTCCCGCGCCGCCGCCGCCGGCGGCCTCGTCGGTGCCGCTGGCCGCACCGGAGCTGCGCCGATGAAGTCGTCGCCGTCCCCCGTCGCCGTGTTCGCAGGCCTCGCGATCGCCGCCGGACTGGTCTATCTGGTGGCCGTGCACTGGTGGTTCACCGCGCCGATGCTGCGCATGGGCGACGAGATCACCGCATTGCGGATGGAGGAGCTGACGCTGCGGATGGAGATCGCGCAGAAGCCCCAGCTGGAAGCCGAACTGGCGCGCGTGCGCGCGTTCGAGGCGGGCAACCCCGGGTTCCTGCAGGAGACCAATCGCCAGCTCGCGACCGCGGCGCTGGTGCAGCGGCTGGAGGCCGTCGTGCAGGGCGCCAGCCCGAATCCGGCGGCGTGCCAGATCACGGCACGCACGCCCAGCGAAGCGACGACCGACGAACCGTTCGTGCGCGCCACGGTGCGCGTCGGCATGCGCTGCGCGATGCCCGAACTGGGCGCGGTGCTGCATGCGCTGGAGAACGGCAGCCCGCAGCTGTTCGTCGACAACCTCGACATCCTGTCGCGGCGCACGTACCTGGGCACCGGCCAGGAAGGTGGCCTGCTCGACGTCGGCTTCGACCTGTACGGCTATCTCAAGACGGCCGCGGAGGTTCCCGCGGGTGGCTGACTTCCTGCGACCGTCCGGCGCGCTGCTCGCGGCGCTCGCGCTGTGGGCCCTCGGCCTGCTCGTGCTCGGTTTCGCCGGGCTCGGCGGGCGCGTCGGGCCGCATCCGCCCAATGCCGCGCTCGCGCCCCCGATCCCGCAGGTGACCCTGGTCGAACTGGCGCCGCGGCTCGGGCCGCTCGGCGACTACGCCGAGGTCGGGCAGCGGCCGCTGCTGAGCCCCGACCGCCGGCCGTCCGTCATCGCCGCCGCGGCCGAGGGCCCGGCCGAAGCCCCGCTGGAAGCGACGCTCACCAGTGTGCTGATCGCCGGCGACACGCGCCTGGCGATCGTGCAGAACAAGGACGATCCGGTGCCGCGCCGCGTGCGCGTCGGCGAGGTCATCGAAGGCACGAGCTGGCGGCTGGTCGACCTGCAGCCGCGCCGCGCGCTGTTCGAAGGCCCGATGGGCCAGCGCACGCTGGACCTGCGCGTGTTCGACGGTACCGGCGCGCCGATGCCGGCGGAGCCGGCCGTTCCGGCGCCGGTCGCCGCCGCCCCGGGGAACGCGACGGCGCCCCCGGCCGTGACGACGGACACGGCCGCGACGCCCGCGCCGGCGCTGCCGGCCCTGCCGGCGACGTTCGAAGACGAACCCCGCGCGGAACTCACCCCGGAACAGCAGGTCGAAGCGATCCGTCGCCGGATCGAAGCGCGTCGCGCGATGCGGGCGCAGGAAGGCGCCGAGGAACGCGCGGCGTTGGAAAGGAACAAACAGGTACAGTGACCCGATGAAGAATTTCCGCAATCCGGCGCCGGTTTTCGGCGCGATGCTCGCGGTGCTGCTGGCCGGCTGCGCCACCGTGCCGGGGCCGGTGGTGAAGCGCGGTGCCGATCCGCTCGCGGCCGACCGCGCGGCCGTGGTCGGCATGTCGCCCGACACCGGCACCGATGCCGAAGGCATCGCCACCGCGCCGGTCGACCTGCCGCGGCCGGTGATCACGCCGGGCACCGGCGTGGTGATCGACCGGGGCGCCGCCGCCGCGCCCGCGCCCGCCGCCGACGCGCCCGGCGAGGCGACGTTCAACTTCGAAGGCGAATCGCTGCACGCGGTGGTGAAGGCCATCCTCGGCGACCTGCTGCAGCAGAACTACGTGATCGCGCCCGGCGTGCAGGGCCAGGTGACGCTGGCGACGCCGCGCCCGGTGAACGCCGCGCAGGCGCTGAGCCTGCTGGAGATGGTGCTGGGCTGGAACAACGCGCGTCTCGTCTGGGCCGACGGCCGCTACAACGTGCTGCCGTCCGAGCAGGCGATCCCGGGCAACCTGTCACCGCGCACCGGCGGGGTCGCCGGCGCGCGCGGCTACGAGGTGCGCGCGGTGCCGCTGCGCTACGTCTCGGCGACGGAGATGAAGAAGATCCTGGAGCCGTACGCGCGACCGAACGCGGTCGTCAGCGTCGACAACGCGCGCAACATCATCACGCTCGCCGGCACCAGCGCCGAACTGGGCAACTACCTGCGCACCGTCGAGATCTTCGACGTCGACTGGCTGTCCGGCATGTCGGTCGGCGTGTTTCCGCTGCTGTCGGCGGAAGCCGAGGCCGTCGTCGGCGAACTGGAGAACGTGTTCGGCGAGAGCGGCGAGACGCCGCTCGCCGGGATGTTCCGGTTCATGCCGCTGCAGGGCCAGAACGCGGTGATGGTGATCACGCCGCAGCCGGCGTACCTGCGCAAGGTCGGCGAGTGGATCGAGCGGCTCGACGCCGGCGGCGGCGAAGCGCCGCGGCTGTACACGTACGAAGTGCTGTACATGAAGGCGCCCGACCTCGCCGAGCAGCTGAGCCAGGTGTTCGGCGGCGGTTCGTCGTCGTCCTACGACGAAGGCTACGACGCGGGCCCGTCGCTGATGCCGGGGCTGGAACCGGTGCAGATGCGTTCGACCGACACGCCGGCACCGGACGCCGCCGAGCCGAAGGCGCGCGCCCAGGACGCGATGAACCGGGCGTCCGCGGCCAGCGGCGGCGGGATCGCGATCGGCGACAGCGACGACGTGTCGATCAGCGCGGTCGAGGAATCCAATGCCCTGCTGGTGCGCGCGACGCCGATGCAGTGGGAATCGATCCGCCGCACGATCGAGCGGCTCGACACGATGCCGCTGCAGGTGCACATCGAGGCGCAGGTGGTGGAGGTCGATCTCGACGGCAAGCTCAAGTACGGCGTCAGCTGGTTCTTCGAGAACGCGGTCCAGGACGTCGCCGACCTGCCCAATGCCGCCGGCCGCAGCATCTGGGGCGACATCGCCGGCAGCATCACCGGCGACGGCATCGGCTGGACGTTCCTCGGCCGCAACGGTGCCGCGGTGGTGAGCGCGCTCGACACCGTCACCAACGTGCGCATCCTCTCGACGCCGTCGGTGGTCGTGCGCAACAACGCCGAAGCGACGCTGGACGTCGGCACCAAGATCCCGGTGCGCAGCACGAGCTTCAATCCGATCAGCGGCGGCAACACGCCCGACGGCACCTACACCAACGTGCAGTACCTCGACACCGGCGTCATCATGACGGTGAAGCCGCGGATCAGCCGCGACGGCACGGTGTTCATGGAGATCGAGCAGGAAGTCAGCTCCGCCGGCGCGCCGCTGCCGAACGATCCCGACGGCAATCTGCCGATCAATTCGCGGAATCTCTCCACCGAAGCGGCGGTGAAGAGCGGCGAGACGGTGCTGCTCGCCGGCCTGATCATCGACAGCACGACCGAGGGCAGTGCCGGCGTGCCGGGACTGAGCCGGATTCCGGTGCTCGGCGCGCTGTTCGGCACGAAGCGCGACGAGTCGAAGCGCTCGGAAGTGATCATCCTGGTCACGCCCACCGTGATCCGCGACCCCAACGAAGCCCGGCGGCTGACCGACGAATACGGCGAGCGCTTCCGCGCGCTGGATCCGCTGCGCGCGCCGCCGCGGGACTGACCGGGCCGACATGCTGCCGGCGACG
>CBIHMN010000059.1:0-9436 GCA_966211005.1 uncultured Arenimonas sp. | reverse complement strand
CCCGACACGGTGATCGAGGAAGTCCTGAAGTCGATGGACCGCGAGAACCGCGAGCGGCTCGAGCAGGTGCTGAGCTACGACGAGGACACCGCCGGGCGCCTGATGAACCCGGACGTGATCACCGTGCGCACCGACGTCACCGTGGACGTGGTGCTGCGCTACCTGCGCCTGCGCGGCGAGATCCCGGAGCACACCGACCACCTCTTCGTCGTCAGCCGGCGCCACCAGTACCTCGGGCGCGTGTCGATCGCGTCGCTGCTGACGCACGACCCGTCGACGCCGATCAACGCGCTGATCGACGACGAGCAGCCGGCGATCGCCGTCGGCACGCCGGCGAACGAAGTCGCGTCGCAGTTCTCCGACCACGACTGGATCTCGGCGCCGGTGGTGGACGGCAACAACATCCTGCTCGGCCGCATCACGATCGACGACGTCGTCGACATCATCCGCGACCAGGCCGAGCACCAGGCGCTCGGCGCCGCCGGCCTCGACGAGGACGAGGACCTGTTCAGCCCGGTCAAGCGCGCGGCGCGGCGGCGGGCGATCTGGCTCGGCATCAACCTGGCGACGGCGTTCCTCGCGTCGTGGGTGATCGGCCGTTTCGAGGCGACGATCGACCGGCTGGTGGCGCTGGCGGTGCTGATGCCGATCGTCGCGAGCATGGGCGGCGTGGCCGGCACGCAGACGCTGACGCTGATGGTGCGCGGCATGGCGCTCGGCCAGGTCGGCAGCGGCAACCTGCGCGCGCTGCTGGCGAAGGAGACGATGGTCGGGCTGCTCAACGGCCTGATGTGGGCCGTCGTCGTCGGCGCGGTCGCCGCGCTGTGGTTCCAGGACCTGGTGCTCGGCGGGGTGATCGCCGCGGCGATGGTGATCAACCTGGTGGTGGCGGCGGTGGCCGGCGTCGGCGTGCCGGTGCTGCTGCGACGGATGGACATCGACCCGGCGCTGGCCGGCGGCGTGGTCGTCACGACCATCACGGACGTGATGGGATTCTTCGCGTTCCTGGGGCTCGCCTCGCTCGTGCTGATGCGCTGACCGGATGGCCGTCGCCTTTTCCCGCCGCCTGATGCGGCTCCCGAACGCGTGGCTGCTGCTGGCGCTGCTGACGCTGGTGGTGGTGTTCCCGTTCCTGGAGCCGTTCCGCGAAGGGCGCGCGGCGATCGCGGTGTTCGACCTGCTGATCCTGGTGCTGTCGCTGCGCGCGGCGCGGGCCACCGGACCGGAGATGCGCATCGGCTACGTGCTGGTGCTGCCGGCGATGGCGCTGCACATCTTCGCGTCGCTGTGGGGCGGCACGACGCTGGTGGCGTGGAGCTTCGGCGCGCAGGCGCTGTTCCACGCGTTCGTGGTCGTCTGCCTGCTGCGCTACATCCTGCGCGACGAGGTGATGACCACCGACGAGACGTTCGCCGCCGCCGGCCTGTACGTGCTGATGGCGTTCGTGTTCGCGTACCTGTACGCGCTGGTGGAACGCATGGCGCCGGGCTCGTTCCACATCGATCCGGCGCTGGACCACGACGCCTTCGTCAGCTGGTGGGAACTGCTGTATTTCAGCTTCACGTGCCTGACGACGATCGGCTTCGGCGACATCAAGCCGGTGAACGACCACGCCCGCTCGCTCGTGATGATCGAGCAGATGATGGGCGTGCTCTACCTGGCGCTGATCATTTCGCGGCTGGTGGCGATGCAGCGGTCGCGCGCGGCAGGCGGGCCCGGGCCACACGCCTGAGTTTTCCGATCTTTTCGCGGCTGAAGCCGCTCCTACCGGGCGGGGCGCGGGCGTCCCTGTTCTTCCAGCGTCAGCGCCACCTTGTCGCGCAGGTACGCCGGTTCGACGTGGTCCGGGGCGATGGCGCCGCCGGCGCGGAAGAGCGCGTCGCCCAGACGCGCGAGGTCGGCGGCGTGCGGGAGGGCGGTGGCGTCGAGCGCCATCGCGCGCGCGCCGGCGCGTCGGGCGAGCGCGCCGTCGTCCGCGGCGAAGCCGGTGCCGAGCGCGGCGAACGGGGCCTCGGGAAACGGGGCGTCCGCGGGTGCGCACACGCGTTCGTCGCCGTCGGCGTGCACCAGACCGTCGCCGTCGCGAGTGAACGCGCCGACGTAGACCTCGCCCATGCGCGCGTCGATCGCCGCGACGATGCGCGGCCCGCGCCCCCGCATCGCCAGCACCGCGAGCGTCGATACCGGCAGCAGCGGGCGGTCGAGCGCGACCGCCATGCCCTGCGCGAGCGCGATGCCGAGCCGCACGCCGGTGAACGCCCCGGGACCGCGACCGACGGCGATCGCATCGAGCTGCGCGCGCGCGACGCCCGCCTCCGCCAGCAGTTCCTCGGCCCATGGCAGCGCCAGCTGCGTGTGGCGCCGCGGCGCGATCTCGTGGCGTTCGCGCACGTCGCCGTCGACCCAGACCGCGATCGAACAGGCTTCGGTCGACGTCTCGATCGCCAGCAGTCGCATCAGCAGCCCGGCCCCGGTTCCCAGAGCTCGATCAGCGCACCTTCGGGATCGACCACGTAGCCGAAGCGGCCCTGCTCGCTGTCCTCGCGGCGGTCGAGCACCTGGCAGCCTTCGGCGCGCAGTGCGGCGAGCACGCCATCGAGATCGTCGACGCGCAGGTTCAGCATGTAGGGCTTGTCGCCGGGCTCGAAGTACTTCGTCGATTCCTCGAACGGCGAGAACACCGTCAGCGCCCTGGCGCCGGTGTCCGCGCGCTGCCACCACAGCAGCGAGCCGCCCCAGTCCTCGCGCTTCAGGCCGAGGTGCTTCTCGTACCACGCGCCGAGGGCGGCGGGGTCGCGCGCCTTGAAGAAAACGCCGCCGATGCCGTGCACGCGCGGCTTGCCCTGATCGTCCATCGCCCTGCTCCGGGAAGGAATCGCCGGGCGATCTTAGCAATCGGCGGCGACGGCCCCGGCGAAGAAGGCTTCGACGCGGGCGAGGTCGCGGGTGCGGGGGAACGGCGGCAGGCTTTCGAGGAAGGTGCGGCCGTAGGATTTCGTCGTCAGGCGCGGGTCGCACAGCACCAGCACGCCGCGGTCGGCGTGGCTGCGGATCAGCCGGCCGACCCCCTGCTTGAGCGCGAGCACCGCCTGCGGCAGCTGTTCGTCGCGGAACGGGACGCCACCGCGGCGGCGCACGGCTTCGAGGCGTGCCTCGAGCACCGGGTCGTCGGGCGCGGCGAACGGCAGCCGGTCGATCGCGACGACGCTCAGCGCTTCGCCGGCGACGTCGACGCCTTCCCAGAAACTCGCCGCGCCGAGCAGCACGCCGTTGCCCGATGCGCGGAAGCGTTCCAGCAGCACGCTGCGCGGCGCGGTGCCCTGCACGAACAGCGGCCACGGCGCCTCGCGCATCGCCTCGGCGGCGTCGCGCAGCGCGCGATGCGAGGTGAAGAGCAGGAACGCGCGGCCGTTCGACGCTTCCAGCACCGGCCACACGGCGTCGAGCATCGCGTAGACGTAGTCGCGATCGCCCGGTTCGGGCAGGTCGGTGGGCAGGTAGCACAGCGTCTGCTTCGCCCAGTCGAACGGGCTCGGCTGCAGCAGCGTGCGCGGCTGCTCGAGGCCCAGCCGGCCGGCGACGTGGTCGAAATCACCGCCCACCGCCATCGTCGCCGAGGTGAAGATCCACGCGGCGCGGCTCTGCTCGCGGTATTTGCGCAGCGGCCCCGACACGTCGAGCGGCGTGCGCTGCAGCATGAAGCCCCGCTGGGTGAGCTCGTACCAGCGCACGGCAGGGCTGGGGTCGAGTGGTTCGACGATCGGCGCGCCGGCATCCGCACTCCCGGCGGGCGCCTCGGCGCCGATCGTCGAGCTACCCGCCCCCGGCCCCCACGCCGCGAGGCGGCGCTCGAGTTCCACCGCGCGCGCGGCCAGCGCGGCGAAGCCCGGTGACGAACCGGCGAGCGGGTCGAGCGCGCGGCGCAGTTCTTCCAGCGCGTGGGCCAGCTGGTCGAGCGCCGGTGCGATCTTCGGCAGCGCGCGCAGCCGCGACTGCGCGCCGCGCGCCGGCGCGCCGTCCATCGCCAGCCGCAGTTCGCGCGTCGCCTGCTCGAGGCCGCGGGCCGGCGCGAGGATGGCCGCGAGCGACGCGGTGACCTCGCGACACGCGGCCAGGCTGTCGCGCGACAGGTCCACCAGCTGCCGCGCCGACACGCCTTCGCCGAAGAACTGCGCCGCGAGCTCCGGCAGCTGGTGTGCCTCGTCGAGCACGAACGCCGACGCGCCGGGCAGGATCTCGCCGAAGCCTTCCTGCCGCACCGCGAGGTCGGCGAGCAGCAGATGGTGGTTCACGACCACCACGTCCGCCGCCTGCGCCGCCTGCCGGGCCTTCGCGACGAAACAGTCGGACCAGAAGGGGCACTCGCCGCCGAGGCAGTTGTCGGTGTTCGACGTGACCTGCGGCCAGAGCGGCGAGTCCTCGGCGATGTCGGCGAGTTCCGACAGGTCGCCGCGCTGCGTCCGCCCGCTCCATGCGACGACACGCTGGAACTGCGACACGACCTCGCGCGACGCGAATTTCTCGCCCTTCGCCTGCTCCATCCGGTACAGGCACAGATAGTTGGCGCGGCCTTTCAGCAGCGCGGTCTTCAGGCCGGCGCCGAGCGCGGCGCGTACCCGCGGCAGGTCGCGATGGTAGAGCTGGTCCTGCAGCGCGCGGGTGCCGGTCGACACGATCACGCGCTGCCCCGACAGCAGCGCCGGCACCAGATACGCGTACGTCTTGCCGGTGCCCGTGCCGGCTTCGGCCACCAGCATGCCGCGTGCGTCGATCGCCTCGGCGACCGCTTCGGCGAGATGCTGCTGCGCCTCGCGCGGCACGTAGCCTTCGAGGTTGTCCGCGAGCGGGCCGCCGACGGCGAGCGCGGCGCGCGTGCGTTCCGCGAGGTCGTCCACTACATCCGGACCGGTGGCGCCACCGTGCAGGCATCGATCTTCGCCTTCGCGCCGGCGGCGCCGGCGGCGTCGCCGCGATGCGCGCGCGCGTGCTGCACCGTCGCCCAGTTGCGCCGGCACAGCCCGCCGAGCTTCGGCCCGCGCGCGTACGAACGCAGCGCGAACGATTCGGCCTCGGCCCAGGCCGCGCGATGCAGCGCCAGCTCGGCCTTCCACTGCAGCAGGTCGGGATCATCGACGCTGATGGCGAGCGCCTGGTCGACCAGCGCGCCGGCGTCGCGGAACTCGCCGCGCGCCTCCAGCTGCTGCGCGCGATCGCGCAGGTCCTGCACCTGCGGGTCGCGCAGCGGTTGCACGTCGAGTTCGTGGCCGGTGGCGCCGACCGCGCGCACCTGCGCGACGATCGACGCCGGCTCGGCGCGCGGGGTCGCGCGCGGCGCCGCCGAGCCGGACGGGCCGCCACCGCAGCCGGCGATCGCCAGCGCCAGCGCGGTCACGAAGGTCTTCTTCATCACGTCACTCCCGATAAGGCCGGCGACGATCGCGGTCGCGATCCCGCACGTGTTCGCGCGCGCGTTCGATCGCCCGTGCGCGTTCCAGTTCACGCTGCCGCTCGGCGGCCGCGGCGGCGGCGCGGTCGTCGGCGGCGTCGTCATCGTCACCGAAGCGGAACCAGTCGCGCCAGCCGCGATCGTCGTCGCCGCCATCGTCGCGATAACCGCAGCCGGCGTAGGACTCCGGCGCGAACCCGGGTACGAACGCGTAGCGCCGCGCGCCGGCGCAGCCTTCGTCGGTGCGCGCGAAGCGGTACGGCGACACGTACGCGAATTCCAGGCCTTCGTCGGCGACCTGCAGCGGCTGGCTCGGCAGCTTCGAGAACAGTGCCGACCACACCTTCATCGCACCGGTGGAGCCGTACAGCCCGGTCTGCGCGTTGTCGTCGTTGCCCACCCACACCACCGCGAGATGGCTGCCGGTGTATCCGGCGAACCAGCTGTCGCGGCTGTCGTTGCTGGTGCCGGTCTTGCCGGCCGGATGCAGGTCGCCGAGACCGTCGGCGACCAGCGCGCGCCCGGTGCCGCTTTCCACCGCGTGCTGCAGCGCCAGCGTCACCAGTCGCGCCGCGATCGAATCGCCGTCCTGCGCCGGTTCGGTGTCGAAGTCGTAGCGGTTGATCGCGCCGCCCTTCGCGTCGAGCACGCCGCGCACCGCGCGCAGCGGCTGGATGCGGCCGCCCGACGCGAGGAACTGGTAGACCTGCGCCATCGCGAACGGGCTCAGGTCGACCGAGCCGAGGATCAGCGACGGATTGGCCGGTGCGCGCAGCCCGGCCAGCACTTTCAGCAGTTCGGCGAGACGATCCGGCCCGACGTCCATGCCGACGCGCACCGTCGCCTGGTTGTACGACCGCGCGAGCGCGTCGATCACCGGGATCGTGCCGTGGCTGCGGCCGTCGGAATTGCCGGGCGTCCACGTCTGGCCGTTGGCGAGCGGGATGCTGACCGGCGAATCGTCGACCGGCGTCGCCAGCGACCAGCGGCCCGGCTGCGCCAGCGCCAGCAGGTACACCATCGGCTTGAGCAGCGAGCCGACCGGACGCTGCGCTTCCAGCGCGCGATTGAACCCCGGGCGATCGACCGCGCGGTTGCCCACCACCGCCCGCACTTCGCCGGTGCGCGTGTCGGTGACGACCAGTCCCGACTGCAGCGCCGGGCCGTCCTTGCGCTGCACTTCGGCCAGCGTGTTCGACACCGCGCGCTCGGACAGCAGCTGCGCCGACGGCGCCATCGTCGTCAGCACCACCATGCCGGCGCCCTTCAGCGCGTCGGCCGGATAGTCGCGCGCGAGCTGGCGCTTCACGAGGTCCATGAACGCCGGGTAGCGGTTGCTGGTGACGCCGGGCTTCGACAGCACGCCGAGCGGCGACGCGCGCGAGCGTTCGGCCTCGGTCGCGTCGATCAGCCCCATCTCCTCCCAGACGCCGAGCACGAGGTCGCGCCGGCGCGTCGCGTCTTCGGGATGCCGGCGCGGGTCGTACAGCGACGGGCCCTGCACCATGCCGACCAGCAGCGCCATCTCGTGCGGCCGCAGGCTCTGCAGCTCGCGCCCGAACCAGAACTCCGACGCCGCCGCGAAGCCGTGGATCGACTGGCTGCCCTGCTGGCCGAGGTAGACCTGGTTGAAATACGCCTCCAGGATGCGGCGCTTGTCGTAGCGCGCCTCGATGGCGAGCGCGTAGCCGGCTTCCTTCAGCTTGCGGCGGAAGGTGACGTCACGGCTCAGGAACAGGCTGCGCACCAGCTGCTGCGTCAGCGTGCTGGCGCCCTGTTCGATCTCGCCTTCGCGCATGTTCACCCACGCCGCGCGCAGCACGCCCCACGGGTCGATGCCGATGTGGTGCTTGAAATTGCGATCCTCGATCGCCTGCAGCCCGGTGACCAGCAGCGACGGTACGTCCTCGAGCCGCACCAGCCGGCGCTCTTCCTTCGCGTCGCCGTAGAGCGTGGCGATGCGCGCCGGGTCGAGCCGCGCCTCGGCGAGCGCGCCGCCGCCGGCGCGGTCGGCGACGGAGCGCACGGCGCCCTCCTCCGCGTCCAGCACCACGCGCAGGCGGCGGGCCGGCACGCGGCCGTCGAGATCCGTGAAGGCCCGCGTGGCGATGTCGAAGCCGCCGCGATTGCGCGCGAACGTGCCCGGCAGGTCGCCGGCGGCGTCGTTCCGGTAGCCGGCCAGCACCAGTTCCAGTTCCAGCGTCGCCGCGTCGAGGCGCTCGCCCGGCGCGAGCCGCAGCGGCCGCGCGTACACGCGCGTCGGCACCTGCCACGCCAACGCTTCGAACTCGGCGCGCACCTGGCGATCGAGCACGAGCGCGACCGGCAGACCGACGCCGACCAGCAATCCGAGCGCGAGCATTCCGGCGCGGAACAGCCAGACGCGCCAGCGCGGACGGACGACGTGAGGGGATTCGGGCTTGCGGGGGGAGGATTTCCGGGGCACGGACGGGGATAATCCGGAGGTCGGGCGAGTCTAGCAGGGCCCCGACGACGCGCCCCCACCCGAGACTGAACAGTACGCATGGATGCAACGCTCCTCCCGGTCCTGAGCCGCTGGACCGACGCCGACGCCGGAGTCGATCCCATCGCCGGGCACCTGCCGCCCGGAATGGCCTGCGTCGACGGCCTCGCGGCGAGCCCGGACGAAGCGCGCGCGCGCGCGGTCGCGGCGTGGCCCGGACGCGACGTACTCGTGATGCATGCCGACGCGCGCCTGCCGGCGGACGGCTGGCGCCGGCTGGCGGCGGCGTGGCGCGGCGGCGACTGGGACGTGCTGTCGCCCGCCGTGATCGGCGTCGACGGCGACCCCGCGGTCGCCGACGCGCAGGCGTGGACGCTCGCCGACCATGTGGTCGATGCCGGCACCGCCGTCGATGCGCGCTGCGCGCTGTGGCGTGGCGATCTCGCGGCGTCGCCGTCGACGACGGCACCGATGCGCATCGGCCGGCTGGGCTGCGTCGCGGTGGCGATGACTTCCGCGCCGGCGCCGGACCCGGCGACGGACGTCGATGCGACGACCCGACCGGCGTGGCCACGCGAGGACGTGGTGCTGCACGTGCTGCACGCGTGGGGCGGCGGCGCCGAACGTTTCGTGCGCGACCTGATCGCGCACGACGCCGGCCGCACGCATCTGGTGCTGGTCGCCCACAACCGCGAGGACCGGCCGCCGCTCGGCGAGCGGCTGGCGCTGTATCACGATCTCGATGCCGCGCCCCTGCGCGAATGGACGCTCGCGGCGCCGATCGCCGACACCGCGATCGCGTCCCTCGAAGTGCAGGCCATCCTCGCCGACGTGGTGCCCGAGTGGGGCGTCGGCGCGGTGCTGGTTTCGTCGCTGATCGGCCATTCCCTCGACGTGCTGCGGACCGGCCTGCCGACCGCGGTGTGCTTCCACGACGCGTATCCCCTGTGGCCGCTGCTGCACGACGAACGCGATCCGGCGTCGGCGCCGTTCGACGCGGCGGCGCTGGACGCGGGCCTGGCCGCCGACCGCGCGTCTCCGTTCGGTGGCCGGGACGGGGCCGGCTGGCGCAGCGTCGCCGACGCCTTCCTCGCCGCGATCGACGACGCCGGTGCGCTGCTGGTGGCGCCGAGCACGTTCGCGCGCGATCGCGTCTGCGCGATCGAACCGGAACTGCGCGATCACCGCTGGCAGGTGATCGCGCACGGACTCGCGCCGTTCGCCGCGACCGCGCCCGTGGCCGGCGCCGGCGCGCGAGGCGCGGACGGGCGCCTGCGCGTGCTGGTGCCGGGCCGCCTCCACGGCGGCAAGGGCGGTCGCCTGCTGGCGGCGATGCTGCCGACGCTGCCGGACGGCGTCGAGCTGGTGCTGCTCGGCGCGGGCCGCGCCGGCGACGCCTTCGCCGGCGACCCGCGCGTACGCGTGATCGCCGACTACGCGCGCGACGACCTGCCGGCGCTGGTGGCCGAACTCGCGCCGGACGTCGCGCTGCTGCCGTCGACGCTGCCGGAGACCTTCGGCTACAC
>CBIHMN010000058.1:0-9451 GCA_966211005.1 uncultured Arenimonas sp. | reverse complement strand
GGCCGGCGCATCGACGTCGAGACCGACGACGACACGATCGCCGCGCACTTCCTGCACCTGCTGCACGGCGAGCCGCCGAGCGCCTCGCATGCGCGCGCGCTCGACCAGTCGCTCGTGCTGTACGCCGAACACGAGTTCAACGCGTCGACCTTCACCGCGCGCGTGATCGCCGGCACCGGCTCGGACCTGTTCAGCTGCATCACCGGCGCGATCGGCGCGCTGCGCGGCCCGAAGCACGGTGGCGCGAACGAAGTCGCCATGGAGATCATCGCGCGTTACGGCAGCGCCGACGAGGCGGAAGCCGACATCCGCGCGCGTGTCGAGCGCAAGGAGATCGTCATCGGCTTCGGCCACCCGGTCTACACGATCGGCGATCCGCGCAATCCGATCATCAAGGAGATCTCGCGCAAGCTCACCACCGAGGGCGGCAACAAGACGCTGTTCGACGTCAGCGAGCGCATCGAGACGCTGATGATGGACCTGAAGAAGATGTTCCCGAACCTCGACTGGTACAGCGCGTCCGCGTACCACATGATGGGCGTGCCGACGGCGATGTTCACGCCGCTCTTCGTGATCGCGCGCACCAGCGGCTGGAGCGCGCACGTGATCGAGCAGCGCATCGACGGCAAGATCATCCGCCCCAGCGCGAACTACACCGGTCCCGAAGACCGCGCGTTCGTCCCGATCGACGAGCGCTGACGATCCTTACAGCGCCGCCGGCTCCGCCACCGCCTCCGGCGGCGTCAGGTTCTGCACACGGAAGAACGTGTGGTCGCCGATCGTCGCGACCCGCGGCGCGGCGCGCCACGCCGGCGAGGCGATCGACAGCGCGGCGAAATGGCTCGCCCCGGGAACCACCTCGCGGCGTTCCCCCGGCGGGCGCCGCCAGTCCTGCTGGGCCTCGAACGCGATGCGCACGGCCTGTTCCCACGCCTGCATGTTCTTCACGCGCAGGCCGGGATGGACGATGCCCGGCGCGAACTGGCGCCGGGCGGTGACCACCTCGCACACGGAGCCGCCCCAGCGGCCGCTTTCCTGGCGACGCAGGGCGACCTCGGCGACGGCGCGCTGGCCGAGTTCGCTCTGGTTGCGGGCCTCGAGGTAGACCGTCGTCGCGAGGCAGAGCGGATCGGCGGCGGGCTGGGGCAGGACCTGGGCCAGCCACAGCAGGAAAGACAGTTTCATGGCGGCACTCCTTGCTCCGTTGCGCCCCTCGGACTGCCGCATCGTCGCGGCGCCCGTCCGGAAGCGGACGGGTGTTCGGGGGCCTGGCGTTTTGGGGATGGACGAGCGCGGGGCTCGCATTCCGGGCACGGGCGGCGACGGTGTTGCCTGGCCGGAAACCCCGCGAGAGCCACGTCTGCGGGGCCGTTCAGGGGCGATGCCGGATGTTCACGGCGGCGTCCCGGTGGCGCATCCTACGTGTGAAGGGCGAACGGGACGTGAACGACCCTCATCCAACCCTTTGATTTTCTGGCCGAACGCTGGCCGGCACGAGGAATTTTGCCGTTACAGCGCGGCGGCGAGACGACTGCCCTGGTCGATCGCCCGCTTCGCGTCGAGTTCGTTGGCCACATCGGCGCCACCGATCAGGTGCGGCGTACGGCCGGCGGCGCGAAGCGGTTCGACCAGCGCGCGCAGCGGTTCCTGGCCGGCGCAGACCACCACGTGGTCGACCGGCAACAGGCGCTCCTCGCCGCCGACGCGGATCCGCAGTCCGTCGTCGGCGACACCGAGGTATTCCACGCCGCCGAGTGCCTGCACGCCTTTCGCCTTCAGGGCGGCGCGATGGATCCACCCGGTCGTCTTGCCGAGCCGCGCGCCCGGCTTGCCCGGGGAGCGCTGCAGCAGCCAGACCTCCCTCGCCGGGGGTTCCGGCTCGGGCGGCTCGAGCCCGCCCGGCCCCTCGAAGTCGGCGGCGACGCCCCATTCCTCCATCCAGCGCGCGACGTCGAGCGTCGGTGACGGCGGCGGGGCCACCAGGAATTCGGCGACATCGAAGCCGATGCCGCCGGCGCCGATGATCGCCACCCGCGCTCCGGGCACGACGCGGCCGGTCAGCACGTCCAGGTAGGAGACGACCTTCGGATGGTCCGCGCCCGGAAACGCGACGGCGCGCGGCACGATGCCGGTCGCCAGCACGATCTCGTCCCAGCCGCCGTCCAGCAGCGCCTGCGCGTCGATGCGCCGGCCCAGCCGCCGCTCGACGCCCGACGCCGCGAGCTGCCGGTCGAAATAGCGCAGCGTCTCGTGGAATTCCTCCTTGCCGGGGATGCGCTTGGCGAGGTTGAACTGCCCGCCGATTTCCGCGGCGGCGTCGACCAGCGTGACGCGGTGGCCGCGACCGGCGGCGACCGTGGCGCACGCCAGCCCGGCCGGCCCGGCGCCGACGACGACGACGCGCCGCGGCGCCGGCGTCGGCGCGTAGACCAGCTCGGTCTCGGCGCACGCGCGCGGATTGACCAGGCAGCTCGCGCGCTTGCCGACGAAGACGTGGTCGAGGCAGGCCTGGTTGCAGGCGATGCAGGTATTGATGTCGTCGCGGCGACCGGCGCGCGCCTTCGCGACCCACTGCGGGTCGGCGAGCAGCGGCCGCGCCATCGACACCATGTCCGCGTCCCCCGCCGCGAGGATCGCCTCGGCCAGTTCGGGCATGTTGATGCGGTTGGTCGCGTCCAGCGGCAGCGCGACATGCGGCCGGAGCTTCGCCGTGACGCCGGCGAACGCCGCGCGCGGCACCGACGTCGCGATCGTCGGCACGCGGGCTTCGTGCCAGCCGATGCCGGTATTGATGATCGTCGCGCCCGCGGCCTCGATGGCCTTGGCCTGCAGCACGATCTCGTCCCACGCCGCGCCGCCCTCGACGAGTTCGAGCATCGACAGCCGGTAGACCAGGATGAAGTCGGGCCCGACGGCCTCGCGGATGCGCCGCACGATCTCGACCGCGAAGCGCATGCGCTTCTCGGGCGTGCCGCCCCACGCGTCGGTGCGGCGGTTGGTCCGCGCCGACAGGAATTCGTTGATCAGGTAGCCCTCGGACCCCATCACCTCGACGCCGTCGTAGCCCGCGTCGCGCGCGAGCCGCGCCGTGTTCACGAAGGCGCGGATCTGCCGCTCGACGCCCCACGACGACAGCGCGCGCGGCGTCAGCGGGCTGATCGGCGCCTTGATCCGGGACGGCGCCACCAGCAGCGGATGCGCGGCGTAGCGCCCCGCGTGCAGGATCTGCAGGCAGATGCGCCCGCCGGCCGCGTGCACGGCCGAGGTCACGATGCGGTGCTTGTGCACTTCCCACGGCCAGCTGAGCTTGGCCGCGAACGGCTTCAGCCAGCCGAGCAGGTTCGGCGCCACGCCGCCGGTGACCATCAGCCCGACGCCGCCCTCGGCGCGCTCGCGGAAATACGCCGCGAGCTTCGGGAAGTCGCGGGCATGGTCCTCCAGCCCGGTGTGCATCGAACCCATCAGCACGCGGTTGGGCAGGGTGCAGAAGCCGAGGTCGAGCGGCTGCAGCAGGTGCGGGTAGGGCGAAGCGGTCATTCGTCGGCCGGCGCGTGGGCGAAGCCCGAACGATGCCCGGAAGGTCGCGGGCGGACAAGGCGCGGGCCGGTGGATGGCGGTGTTTCTGGCAAAATGCCGTTCTTTCCTCCACCGCCGCACGGACACCGCATCCCATGAGCAGCCACGACATCCGTTCCGCCCAGCGTCCCGATCCCGACCCGTCGATGGTCGACATCGCGAACTACGTCACCGACTACTACATCGGCTCGTCGGAGGCGTACACGACGGCGCGCTACATGCTGCTCGACTCGCTGGCGTGCGCGATGCTGGCGATGCGCCACCCGGAATGCGTGAAGCACCTCGGGCCGCTGGTGCCGGGCGCGACGCTGCCGGGCGGCGCGCGCGTCCCGGGCACGTCGTGGGAACTCGACCCGGTGCAGGCCGCGTACAACATCGGCGTCCAGGTGCGGTGGCTCGACTTCAACGACACGTGGCTGGCGGCCGAATGGGGGCATCCCTCCGACAACCTCGGCACCGTGCTGGCGGTCGGCGACTACCTGAGCCGCCGTGCCGAGCGCGAGAACGGCAAGCCGGTCACCGTCCGCGACGTGCTGACCTGGGCGATCAAGGCGCACGAGATCCAGGGCCAGTACGCACTCAAGAACAGCTTCAACCGCGTCGGCCTCGACCACGTGATCCTGGTGCGCCTCGCGTCGACCGCGGTGGCGACGCACATGCTCGGCGGCGGCAAGGACGAGATCGTCAACGCCGTCAGCCACAGCTGGATCGACGGCGGCGCGCTGCGCACCTACCGCCATGCGCCGAACGCCGGCCCGCGCAAGAGCTGGGCCGCCGGTGACGCCTGCCGGCGCGCCGTGATCCACGCGCTCAACGCGGTGAAGGGCTGCGTCGGCTACCCGAGCGCGCTCACCGCGAAGACGTGGGGCTTCCAGGACGTGCTGTTCAAGGGCAAGCCGTTCGAATTCGAGATGTCCTTCGGCAGCTACGTGATGGAGAACGTGCTGTTCAAGATCAGCTACCCGGCCGAATTCCACGCGCAGACCGCGGTGGAATGCGCGATGGCGCTGCACCCGCAGGTGGCGTCGAAGCTCGACCGCATCGAGCGCATCGTCGTCGAGACGCAGGAAGCGGGCGTGCGCATCATCGACAAGACCGGCCCGCTGGCGAACTACGCCGACCGCGACCACTGCCTGCAGTACATGATCGCGGTGCCGATGATCTTCGGCCGCCTCACGGCCGACGACTACACCGACGCGGTCGCCGCCGACCCGCGCATCGACGCGCTGCGCGCGAAGATGGAAGTGCGCGAGAACCCGCAGTTCACCACCGACTACTTCGATCCCGAGAAGCGGTACATCGGCAACGCCGTGCAGGTGTTCTTCGACGACGGGACTTCCACCGACCGCATCGCGATCGATTTTCCGATCGGCCATCGCGAACGGCGCGGCGAAGGTATCCCGGTACTGCTGCAGAAGTTCGAATCGGCCATCCGCGGCCAGCTCCCGGCGCGCAAGGTGGACCAGATCCTGGCCCTGACGTCCGACGTGTCGCGCTTCGAGGCGACCCCGATCCATCGTCTTATCGATTTGTTCACATCCTGAGGGCGTAAGCTTGCCAAGGCCGAAATGACTTGTTAGATTCCGGTTAAATCTGAGCCGTATAGGTTTGTGAGGGCGTTAAGCCTGGGGTGCGCCAAGTTCCCCGAATCGATGTCAGTCCCCCTTGTGAAATGGAGCAAACCATGAAGAAGAAACTCCTCTGCTGCGCCCTGCTCGGTGCCACCGCGATGATGGCGCAGTCCGCTGTCGCCCAGGATTTCGACGACCGCTGGTACGTCAGCGGCGGCCTGGGCTACAACTTCCAGGATTCGGATCGCGAGACCGAAGACGCCCCGTTCGCCACGCTGGGCTTCGGCAAGATGATCAGCCCGAACTGGTCGCTGGACTTCGAAGTCAACTACCAGAACCCGAAGTTCGATTTCAACGACGACCTGTGGTTCAGCCAGTACGGCGCGTCGGTCGATGCCCGTTACCACTTCTTCCAGGACGGCCGTAAGTGGTGGCCGTACATCCGCATGGGCCTGGGCGTCCAGAAGGTCGAAGAGGAGTACGACAACTTCCCGAACCCGGATTCCCCGGGCCAGCGTGAAGACACCCACCTGACCGGCAACCTCGGCGTCGGCCTGCAGGCGGACTACGACCGCTTCGCCGTCCGCGGCGAGCTCGGCACCCGCATCGCGTTCGACGACAACAGCGTCGTTTCGCCGGACTCCGACAGCTTCTCCGACCTGCTCGCCTCGATCACCTTCCTCGTGAAGCTGGGTGACCTCGTGGCGCCGGTCGAGCCCGCTCCGCCGGCCCCGGTCGTCACCTGCGCCGACCTGGACGACGACGGCGACGGCGTCAACAACTGCGACGATCGTTGCCCGGCCACCACCGCCGGCGAAGCGGTCGGTGCGGACGGTTGCCCGCTGCCGCCGCCGGTCGAGCCCGCGCCGGAGCCGATCCCGTACCGCGGCTGATCCACGCAGCCAACCGCGACACACGAAGCCCGGCTCACGCCGGGCTTCGTTTTTCAGGGTGGTGCAGGGCGGAACAGGGAGGCGCGCACGCGCCCCCGCCGATGCGGGACTAGCGGGACGTACCCGGGGCGGCCGCCGTGCCCGCCGCCGATGCCCCCGCCGCGGCATTGTTGGTGGCGGGCGGGGCCTCGACCGGCGCTGCCGTGCCGGCGGCGGCCGAAACCTGCGGCATCGCCGGTGCGACCGGCTCGGCCTGGAAGCCGAACTGCTGGGCCGCGGTGCGCGTCTCGGGCAGGATGTAGACGACGCCCATCTTGTTGGCGAACAGCGTACCGACGACGTTCGAGAAGAACGCCACCGGCGCGTTGATGCAGCCGAAGGAGATGCGGTTGTCTTCGGGCGTCGCGGTGCCGATGCGGTGCGCGCGCTTTTCCCACGGCTGCCCCTTCACGATGGGGTGCAGGGAAAGCGCGGCGTCGTGATCGATGACCAGCACCACCTTGCCCGAGGCATCGGGCGCCAGCCGCGACCACCAGCGGCCGGCGGGCGTGATGCGCTTGCTCGGCGGAATGGCCGACATCGGCGCCGCATTGGGCACCAGCATCTCGTCGCCCTTGCCCATTCCCATCAGGACGGGCGCCACCGCGACGAGTTCACCGGCGCCGTTGAAAACGAACGCCTGGGCGCTGGGCTTGTCCACCATCAGGAACGGGGCGCCGCGATGGTCGCGCGAGCTCATGACCCAGGCCAGGGTGTTGCGCACGTCGATCGGCGCCGTCTGCAGCAGATCGGTCTGCGCGACCTGCGGCGGCGCGGCCGGGTCGCCCGAGTAGACCAGCTGCGGCGGCGGCGGCGGCGCGGGAGGCGTCGGCGCCACGACCGGAGCCGGTGCGGCCGGCGCGACCGCCGGTTCTTCCTTCTTCCGGCCCCAGGCGTCGGCGTCGGTGGCGCCGAGAGCGAGCAGGAGACCCATGGCCAGCGTGGTTCGAATCGGGGAATGCATGGAGTGATGTCCGTCTTGCCGACCGGAATCCGGTCCGCGACATCATACGTAATTTCGCGAAGTCCGGAAGGTCTCGAAATCGCGATTTTCCCCGGACATTCAGGCACTTCTTCACGTCGTCAGCGACGCGACTGCCGCGGCGGCCACGGGAAGAACGCGCGGACGTCGCGCTGGTATTGCCGGTAGTCGTCGCCGCGCGAGCGCAGCGCCTGCGCCTCGCTCCACGGGATGCCGCGGCGCATCAGGAACGCGAACATCAGCACCGGCCCGGTCAGTGCCAGCCAGCCGTGCGGGCCGGTGGCGGCGAGCGGCACGTATGCGAACCAGTGCAGCCACTCGAAGAAATAGTTTGGATGCCGCGTCCAGGCCCAAAGGCCGGAGCGGAGCGTGCGTCCCCGGCTCGCCGGGTCGTCGCGGAAACGGGCCAGCTGGCGGTCGGCGACGAGTTCGCCGACCAGCGCGACCGCCCAGATCAGGCCGGCCGCGACGAGCCACCCGCCGGGATGCAGCGCGCTGCCGCCCGCGGCGGCGAGCAGCGGCAGCGAGAACAGCATGACCATCACCGCCTGCAGCTGGAAGAAGGCGAAGAACAGGTAGTCCCGACCGCGCCACGCTTCGCGCAGCGCGGCAAGCCGGCCGTCCTCGGCGTCCTCCGACAGCCGGCGATGCAGCAGGTGCAGGCACAGCCGCGCGCCCCACAGGCTGCCGAACGCGGCCACCGCGAACCGCACCAGCGGCGTGCCGTCGCCGGCGACGCCGGCGAACAGCGCGGCCGCGGTCATGAGGCCCGCCCACGCGACGTCGAAGTAGGCCAGGCGCTGCCAGCGCCGCGACCACGCCCAGAGGGCGCCCATGAACAGCGCGGCGATCAGCCAGATCGTGGCGGCGGCGGCGATCAGGGGCATCGCGGCGGCGTGGCGCGGGACATCGTCGACTCCATTCGTGCGCCCACTCCGTGTTTCCTCCCGGTCGACACCTTCCTGCTTACGCCGCCGGCGATGAATGGCACGTGTCGTTCCGCTGGTCGTGTCGCGCACGATACGCGATGCTGCGCCGGATGCGCCCACCTGCCTCCCGCGCCGCCACCGGCGTCCGCCACGGTGTCGCCCGCGTCCTGTCGAAGCGCGGCGTCTGTTCGCGGACCGAAGCCGCCGCGCGGGTGCGGGCCGGGCGGGTGCGCGTCAACGATGCCGTGGTGCTCGATCCGGAATTCCCGGTGGGAGAACACGATCGGGTCCACGTGGACGGCCGGCCGCTGGGTGCCGCGGCGCGGCTGTGCATCGCGCTTAACAAGCCCCGTGGCCTCGTCACGACGGCCCGCGACGAGCGCGGCCGCGGCACCGTCTACGACTGCCTGCGCGAATCGGGGCTTCCGTGGCTCGGGCCGGTCGGGCGACTCGACCAGGCGAGCGAAGGCCTCCTGCTGCTGTCGAACGACCCGGCGTGGGCCGCCGCGATCACGGACCCGCTGACCGGACCGGACAAGACCTACCACGTGCAGGTCGACGGCGTGCCCGGCGACGACGTGCTCGCACGCTGGCGGTCGGGCGTGGACGTCGACGGCGACCGGCTCGCCGCGAAGGCCGCCCGCGTGCTGCGCAGCGGCGGCCGCACCGCGTGGCTGGAGATCGTCCTCGACGAGGGCCGCAACCGCCACATCCGCCGATTGCTGCAGACCGACCGCTTCGCGGTGCGGCGCCTCGTGCGCATCGCGATCGGGCCGGTCGCGCTCGGCGATCTCGCCAAGGGCGCGTGGCGTCCGCTGCGCGAGGACGAGATCGCCGCGCTGGCACCGTCGGGCCGCTGAATCGCGCGGCGGGCCGCGTCAGCCGCCGATCACGCCGAGCTCGCGTCCGACCTTCGTGAAGGCGGCGATCGCGCGATCGAGATGCTCGCGCGTATGCGCCGCCGACATCTGCGTGCGGATCCGCGCCTGGCCCTTCGGCACCACGGGGAAGAAGAAGCCGATGGCGTAGATGCCTTCCTCCAGCAGCCGCGCGGCGAACTTCTGCGCGAGCGGCGCGTCGTAGAGCATCACCGGGCAGATCGGGTGCACCCCGGGCTTCAGGTCGAAGCCGGCGGCGGTCATCTTCTCGCGGAAGTAGCGGGTGTTTTCGGCGAGTTGCCCGCGCAGGTCGCCGGCCTGCGCCAGGCGGTCGAACACGGCGGTGCCGGCGGCGACGACATGCGGCGGCAGCGAATTGGAGAACAGGTACGGGCGCGAACGCTGGCGCAGCAACTCGACGATCTCGCGCGGGCCCGTGGTGAACCCGCCGAGCGCGCCGCCGAGCGCCTTCCCGAGCGTGCCGGTGAAGACGTCGATGCGGTCCATCACGCCCTTGACCTCGGCGCTGCCGCGGCCGGTGGCGCCGAGGAAGCCGGTCGCATGGCATTCGTCGATGTGCACC
>CBIHMN010000057.1:0-9522 GCA_966211005.1 uncultured Arenimonas sp. | reverse complement strand
GTCGATGATCGACCTGCCGATGATGGCGCGCCTGCTCGATGCATTGCCGCCGCAGCCAGAGCCGGTCGCCGACCAGCACCAGCGGCGCGCCGTCATCGCCCGGCCGCGTGCCGGCCGGCGGATCGGCATCCACCCACGGCGACGCGCGCAGGGCGGCGAGCCAGTCGTCGACACCGGGCAGCGGCGGCGACGGGCGGGTCGCGTCGATCTCGGCGCACAGCGCGGCGACCTCGCGCAACGGCAGCGCGCCGTGGCCGAACGCGAGCGCCCGGCTCGCCAGCGCCGCCGCGAGCGGCACCTGCGCATCGTCGTCGGGCCGCAGCCTCGCCAGCGCATCGGCGAACGCGTGGTCGACCGCTCGCAGCCAGCCGTCGTGCAGCCAGAAGTCGAGCGGACTCACGCGGCGACTCCGGCGCGACCGAGCAACGTGTCGAGCGCCTCGACCAGCGCGCGCGGCGGCTTCGTCGCGACGACGCCGCCACCGCTGTCGAGCCCGCGGCAGAACAGATAGCGCACCCCGCCGACATCGCGGTCGTAGTCGTAGTCCGCCTTGCGGAATCGCAGCCAGCGGTGCAGCGCGAGCACGTACAGCAGGTACTGCAGGTCGTATTCGCCGTGCGCCATCGCGTCGGCGAGCGCGGCGTCGTCGTAGGCCGGCAGCCGGTTCGACTTGTAGTCGAGCACGTACACGCGGCCGGCGTGTTCGTAGAGCAGGTCGATGAAGCCGGTGAGCAGGCCCTCGAGCCGCGCGCGCAGGCCGAAGCCGCGGCGGCCGGCGACGAGCCCGTGCGCGTGCAGGGACGCGAGCAGCGCCGGCACGTCGGCCGGCGCCAGATCGAAATGGAACTCGAGTTCGGCGATGCGCGCCGACGGCGGCACGTCGGCGAGCCGCACGCCTTCGGGCAGCACGACGTTGAGCGTGTCGCGCACGAGCGCCGCGACCCGCGGCACGCCGGCGTCGAGGTCGGCGGCACTGGTGTAGCCGCCACCGCGCAGCGCGCGCTCGATCGGCTCGACCTGGCCGGGCGGTGGCGCGGCGCCGGTCCAGTCGCGCCACGCGGCGAAGTCGACGTGCTCCAGCGCGTCGTGCAGCACGTTGCCGAACCGCGCGCCGCTGAAACGGTCGGGCGCGCCGGGCGGTTCGTGTTCGTCGGCGGCACCGCGCGCGTCGCTGCCGCCGGCCTCGCGCGTCAGCGCCGAGAAACTGTGCACCGACCAGTCGCGCGACAGCGTGCGTGCCGCGACGGCGGCCGCGGGCGGCGGCGCCGTCGCCGGCAGCGCGGCCAGCCCCGGCGGCCGCTGCGTCGCCGCCGGCCGCAGCACGATCGCGTCCGGGGCGGACGCCGCCACGGCCACCAGCTTCGCGTGCAGCGTCGCCGCATCGGGCTTCTCGACGGCACCGCCGAACAGCAGCCGCGCGAACGCGCTCCGGCCGACGTCGCGCAGCATGCCGAACCCGACCACCGTCGCCAGCCGCGCCCGCGTGAGGCCGACGTAGAGCAGCCGCGCCTGTTCGGCGGCCTCCTCCTCGCGATCGAGCCGGCAGGCCTCGTCGAAAGCCGCCGCATCGCCGCCGTCGACCACGCCGACCCGGCCGGTGCCGCGCCGGTGGTGCCGCGCGAATTTCGCGCCGCGCGTCGGATCGCGCCCCGCGTGGCTCAGGAACGGCAGGAACACGAGCGGGAATTCGAGGCCCTTGCTCGCGTGCAGCGTCAGCACCTTGACGCGCGCGGCGTCGGATTCGAGCCGCAGCAGCTCCTCGTCGTTACCCTCGTCGGCATGCGCGATCAGGTCGGCGAGCACGCGCACGCCGTCGACCACGTCGCGGCCGGCCGTGGCCGCCTGCAGCGCTTCGCCGAGCTGCAGCCAGTTCGCGAGGCGGCGCTCGCCGCCGTGCTGGCCGAGCAGTCGCGCGGCGGCATCGGCGCACAGGTCGGTGACCAGCGCCAGCGGGCCGTGCCGCTCCCAGCGCTGCCGCCAGCGCAGCGCGCGTTCCTGCCAGCGGCGATGCGTGTCGCCGTCGGTGTCCAGCGCGGCGATCTCGAGCGCGCCGAGCCCGAGCAGCGGCGTCGCGAGCGCCGCGCGCAGCCGCGCGTCGTCGGCCAGGTGCAGCGCCGCGTCGAGCAGCGCCAGCAGGTCGGTGGCCTCGTCGGTGCGGAAGAGGCTGTCGCGGCCGGCGGCGACGCTCGGCACGCCGACGCGCGCCAGTTCCTGCTGCATCCGCCGCCCCTGGCGGTGCGACGCGACGAGCACGGCGATGTCCTTCGGCGCGACCGCGGCGCCGGCGCACCGTCGAACGCGAAAGCCGCGTCGGCGACCTGTCCGCCCGCCTTCATCGGCTCGAAACCGACGTCGCCGGGCCCGAACGGCGCGAGGCCGGCGCCGGCGTACAGCGCCTGCACCGCTTCGAGCGCGCGCGGCCGCGAGCGGAAGTTCACGTACAGCGACTTCGCGCTGTCGGCGCGCTCGCGGGCTTCCAGATACGTGTGCACGTCGCCGCCGCGGAAGCGGTAGATCGCCTGTTTCGGGTCGCCGATCAGGTACAGCGCGCGCGGCGCGCCGTCGTCCGGCGCCTCGGCGAACACGCGGCGGAAGATCGCCCACTGCCGCGGGTCGGTGTCCTGGAACTCGTCGACGAACGCGAACCGGTACTGCTCGCGCAGCCGGGCCGCGAGCGCCTCGCCGCCGGGGCCGGCCAGAGCGTCGGCGACGTCGCGCACGAGGTCGTCGAACCCCTGCAGCTGCCGCTGCTTCTTCAGCGCGACGAACCGCGCGCGGCCTTCGTCGCGCAGGCGGTGCATCAGCGCGACCCGACGCGGCGCGGCGAACGCGGCCAGCGCCGCGTCGGCCGCCAGCCACGCGTCGATCGCGTCGGTGAGGGCGTTGCGCGGCATCGACACCTTGCCGGCGTACGGCTTTTTCACCGCGTCCGCCAGCCGGCCGCTGCCGAGCACGTCGATGTCCTTCGGCGCCTCGCCGGCGCAGGCGTCGGCGACCCATGCGACCAGCGCGCCGTGCAGGCGATCGACGCGTTCGGATCGGTGCGTCGACCGGCTGATGCCGCCGGTCGCGATCGCCGCCCGCATCGCCGCGATCGTGTCGTCGCCGAGGCGGTCGCATGCCGTGCGCAGCGCGTCGGTGGCCGCGCGGCACGCCACGCGCGCTGCGCGCTCGGCGTCGGCGTCGATCGCCGGCGGTTCCGGCCGCAGCGCCTCGACCGCCCACAGATCGGCGAGCCCGCCGGCGCGGTTCGCCGGCGACGGCCACAGCGCCGCGAGCAGGCGCGCGTCTTCCGCATCGGTGCAGACCGCGCGCCACAGGTCGGTGGCGACCTCCTCGCGCAGCGCGCGTTCGTTGGCGACCAGCGCCACGTCGCCCGGCGGCCGGCCGGCGTCGAAGGCATGGTCGGCGAGCGCGCGCTGGCAGAAGCCGTGGATCGTGAACACCGGCGCGAGGTCCATCGCCTCCGCCGCTTCGCGCAGGCGGCGGCGCAGCGCCGCCACCGGTTCGCCGTCGGCGAGCGCGGCATCGACCAGCGCGCGCGTCGACTGCCGCGCCGGCGAGGCATCGACCGGTTCGCCGTCGACGAGCCGCAGCGCCAGCGTCAGCCGCTCGCGGATGCGCGTGCGCAGTTCGTCGGTCGCGGCGACGGTGAACGTGACCGCGAGCAGCGCGTCGACCGGCAGCCGCGCCTCGATCACCGCGCGCGCATACAGCGTCGCGAGCACGAACGTCTTGCCGGTGCCGGCGCTGGCTTCGACGAGGTTCACGCCGTGCAGCGGCAGCTCGAGACCGAGATCGTGCGTGTCAGCCATCGGCGGCCTCCGGCGCGGCGTCGCCGGCCGCGCCCGGGGCGAAACCGAGATCGGCGAACAGAGCCTGTGCGAGCTCGCCGAACAGCAGCAGCGCGCCGCCGTCCTCGTCGAGAAACGGATCGCGGCCGCGCAGCGCGAGCCGCACCCACGCGTCGTCGCCCTCGCTCCACGCGCCGGCGTCGCCGCCGGTCCATTTCTCGGCGGCCCGGTCGGCCGCCCGGTCGGCCTTGCCGGCCGCGACCGCCTCGCACCACGCCCAGGCCGCCTGCGGCAGCAGCGGCAGCGGTTCGCGGCCAGCACGCCGGGCGAGCGCGACCAGCCGCTCCAGCCCCGCGCGGGCCTCGTCGGCGGCGAGGAGCGCCAGTTCGCACGGCGCCTCGCCCGGCATCAGCCGGTAGACGGGCCGCGTCTCGCCGCTCGCATGCCACGCGAGATGGTCGATGCCGAATTCCAGATGCGCGCCGCCATGCGCCTTGCCTGGCCGGAACTGCACGAGCCCGCGCGCATGCACGGCCTCGAAGCGCCCGGTGAGCGCGCCGGTGGCGAGCGGCACCGTCCATGCCTTCGCCGTCGGCGGATCGGGGGCCCACGCGCGCGCGGCGACCGCGCACCCGCCGGCCAGGGCGCGCGCCGACGCGAACTCGGCCGCGCCGGCCGGGCCCGGCGGCAGCAGGCCTTCGGCGACGAGCCGGCGCTGCAGCGCCGCGTCGTCGACATCGGCCCCGGCGCGCAGCCGCGCGAAGACGCGCCGCGCGAGCGCGTGGCGATGCCGCCCGTCGTCGAGCGCGAACGGTTCGGCCTGCGGCAACGGATCGTCCGGCTGCGGCAGCCGCAGCGCGAGGCGCTCGCGCAGGAACTGCCGCGGCGGATTGCGCAGCGCGCGCACGAGCGCGTCGCGCGTCATCGGGGGTGCCGCCTCCGACAACGGGGGCGGCGCCGGCAGCACGCCGGTGACGAACGGCGGCGGCGGCACGCGCGCGGCGTCGACCTGGCCGGCACCGGCGCGCCATTCGGCCTGCCACGCCCGGCGCCGCGCGGCATCTTCGGGCCGCTCGTCCGGCCACGGCGCGCCGAACGCCTGCGGCGCGAACGGATGCAGTGGATGGCGCACGACGAGCCGCCGTCGCACGCGCGCGATCGTCTCCGCCGGCGAATCGGCGGCGGGCGTGCCGTCCGGTGCGGCCGGCCGCGGATCGGTGCGCGTGCGCGCGGCGACGTCGAGCAGTTCGGCGACGACGACCGACGGCGAGCGTGGCTCGTCGGTGCGTGGATCGCGTCCGACATGGCTGATGTAGAAGACGTCGCCGGCGGCGGCGAACAGCTGCAGGAACAGGAAGCGATCGTCCTCGCGCACGGAACGGTCGCCCGGCTGCCGGTGCGTGCGCAGCTCGGCCGCGAGACGGTTGAGCGCGCCGCCCGGGTCGCGCCGCGGATACGCGCCGTCGTCCATGCCGAGCAGGCAGATGACGCGGAACGGGATCAGCCGCATCGGCACCATCCGCCCGAACGTGACGCCGCCCGACAGGAACGGCTGTCGCAGGTCGGGCGCGCCGAGGCGCTCGCCGAACCAGGCGCGCACGACGTCGGCCGGCACGTCGGCGGCCGGCGGCGCGTCGTTCCATTCCTGCGCCAGCTCGCCGATGCGCGCGCGCAGCGCGTCGATCGCCCGGCGATCGCCGGCATCGTCGGCGCGTTCCGGCAGCAGTTCGCCGAACGCGTGCGTGAGCGTCTTCGTCCAGTCGGCCGCCGGCTTCGGCGTGCCCAGATCGCGCGCGAGGCGCTCGAGCGCCCGCAAGCCGCCGAGCAGCGCGTCGAGGTCGGCCAGTTCCGAACCGTCGAGCGCCGGCACCGGCACGACGCCGGCCTGCTCGCCGTCGCCGCCGAGCGCGTGGCCGAGCAGCAGCCGGTCGAGCGCCCACTGCCACGTGTACTCGCGATGGCTGCCGGCGCCGGACGCGGCGCGATGCGCGGCATCGCGACCCCAGCGCGCGCCCGCGGCACGCAGCGCCTCGCCGAGCCGCTCGATCGTCGCCGGCGCGAGCCCGAGCCGCTGCGCCACCGGCGCCGGCGACAGCAGCGCCAGCGCTTCCGGCAGCGTGAATCGGGACGCCGGCAGCGCCAGCTCCTGCAGCCACCAGGCGGCCAGCGGCTGCGCGGCGAGCGCGCTGCCGTCCGCGACCGCGTACGGGATCGCGCGCGCCCCGCCGGCGCCGCCGAACACCGCGTGCACGAGCGGCGCGTAGGCGTCGATGTCGGGCGTCAGTACCGCGATGTCGCGCGGCTGCAGCGTCGGGTCGGCCTCCAGCAGCGCGCGCAGCTGGTCGTGCAGCACCTGCACCTCGCGCATCGGCGTGTGGCAGGCGTGCACCTGCAGGCTGGTGTCGGCCGGGTCGAACGGGCGCACCGGCACCGCCGGCGGCGGGCGCCGGTGCAGGAGCTGGTGCTGCAGTTCGTGCAGCAGCGTCGGCGCCGACGCGGCACCGCCGATCGTCGCCGGCGCCGCATAGCCGGTGACCTCGAACGACGGCTGCACCGCCTCGCCCGAGAACAGCAGCTCGACGAAATCGCGCCCGGCGCGGCCGTTGGCGAGCAGCAGCGGATTCTCGGCGTCGGCCGCGAACACGCCGTCCACGTCGCGCGCGAACCGGTCGCGCGCATCGGCCAGGTCGCCCCACCACTCGCGCACCGGCGACACGAAGAAGAAATGCAGCGGGCCGGCGCGCGACGCGCTGCCGATCACGCGCAGCACGTCGGGCGACACGTTCTGGCACGCGAACGCGAACAGCCGCGGCGGCAGCCCCCGCGGCACCTCGTCGCCGGCCCCGTCGAAACGCTGCAGGTAGGCGTCGAGCCGGCGCGCGCGATGCGCGAGGCCCCGGGTCGCGCGACGCCAGAGTTCGGCCTGCCAGTCGCCGGCGTCGGCGCCGCTGTCCCAGCGCAGCAGCCAGCCGCGACGCCAGGCCTGGTATTTCTCGAACGCGGCGGCGAGCTCGCCGGCAAGCGCCCATGCCGAGGCCGCGCGCGCCGGCCCGGCGAGCACCGGCACGAGCGGCGCGAACACCGGCAGCGCCATCGCGGCGTCGTCGGCCAGCACATTCCACAGGCGCCAGCGCAGCGTCGCGGCGTCGGCGACCGCTTCGCCGCCCGGCAGGTTCGCCGCGAGCGCATCGCGGACGAATTCACCCGGCGTGCGGAACCGCAGGTTCGCGGCGACGCCATGCGCTTCGGCGAGGGTCTTCTGCAGCCACCGGCGCATCGCCGGCTGCGGGATCAGCACGGTGTCGGGCGCCAGCAGCGGCGCCGGCGCGCCGTCCCGGCCCGGCGCCGGCTTCGCCAGTTCCGAGGCGAGCAGGCGCGCCAGCACATCGAGGCTGTTGCCGTGGTACAGGCGGAAATCGTGCGCGACGGGCATGCCGGCATGATGCCGCACGCCGGTCTCGCGCCACGAGACGTTCAGGTATCGGCGGGGCGGAACGCGATCCGGTGACGCTGGCCGAGCGGCAACGCTTCGACGATGTACTGCCCGTGCTCGGCGAGCACGCGGTCTCGGATCGCCGCCAGCGGCACCGCCGCCGGCAGCGGATCGACGTACGGCGAGAACGCGAAGTCGATTTCCAGCGCGACCTGCACCGGGGCGTCATCCGGCGCCAGCAGCGCCAGCCGCAGCGCGAACTGCCGCACGGTTTCCAGCCGCACGGCCTCGCGGACCCCGGCCTGGCAGATGCGGTAGACCGAGGTCCGCGCGTCGTCGTCGAGCGTGTCGATGGCGCCTTCGAAGACCGTTTCGAATTCGATGCCGGCGTCGTCGAGCATGTCGCGCAGCGGGCCGTGTTCCAGCGCGTGACGCAGGCCGTGGCTGTCGAGCATCGACGGCCGCAGCTGGCGCAGCGCGCGGCGCAGGCTGTCCTGGATCTCGCGCACCTGCTCGCGCAGCGATTCGAGGAAGCGCGTGCCCTGTTCGTCGCGCACGTCGCGGAACGCGAGGCTGATGCGGGTGCCGAGCGCATGGATCGCGTGGCCCAGCTCGTAGTCGAGTTCGCTCGCCAGTTCGCGCTGGCCCTGCTCTTCCATCCGCACCAGCCGCTGCGTCACGAGGCGGATCTCGTCGGCGAGCGCGCCCAGTTCCTCGTTCTTCGCGGCCAGTTCGCGATGGCGCAGCGCCAGCGCGTCATGGCTCAGCCGCAGCGCGGTGGTGGCGGCACCGAGCACCAGCGCGCCGCCGCCGATCACCGCCAGTTCCAGCTGCATCACCGTGACGCTGACGCCGAGCAGCCCGGTCTGCGCCATCGTCTGCACGACCACGCCGAGCATCGCGATGCCGACCGCCGCGCCTTCCCAGCCCTGCCGGAAACCGAGGAAGAACAGCGGTGCGAACGCCAGCAGCAGCACGTAATCGGCCAGCCGGTCCTGCACCTGCACGAGCAGCAGCATCGCCAGCGCGACGGCGGTGACCACGCCCACGTCGCGCCAGAAGGCGCGGCGTCGCGCCGGCAGCCCCCACGCGGCGACCAGCAGCAGCGGGCCGACGACGATCTGCCCGATCAGGTCGCCGTAGAGGAACCGGAACAGGCTGGTGAGCGTCTCGGCGGTGTCCATCGGCACCGTCACCAGGAACGCCCACAGCAGCGGCGACACCACCGCCGCCGACAGCAGGCCGGCGAAGAGGAGTCGCAGCATCCGGCCGGGGCCGTCGAACGGCTGCCCGGCCTCCGGGCCGCGCAGCACCAGCACCATGCCGGCGTAGATCGCCCACGGCGCGACGCAGACCGCGAGGAACGTGGTGGTCAGGAACGGATAGCCGAGCATCAGCGACTTGACCGTCTGCGCGCCGATCTCGGCCGCCGCCAGCCAGCCCCAGCGGCGCGTCGGCGCCAGCCACAGCAGGCCCAGCCGCAGGCCGGCGGGAAGGAACCACAGCTGCGCGGACAGCTGTTCGAACACCAGCCAGGCGGCGAGCATGGCGACGGTGAGCAGCAGCCAGCGCCCGGCGTCGCCGGGTCGCGCGTGCTGCAGTTCCGCCAGCGGTCGTACCCCCATCGTGTGAACGGTTCCCCCGGCCCGTACGTCGCAGCCAGCATGCGCCCGCGCGCCGTCGCGAAGGAAGGGGCGGCGCGCTCGCCTTCCCGCCGACGGTGCGGGGCCGATATAATCCGGCCTTTCGACTCCGGGCCCCGGCCCCTCGCCGGCGACAGGACAGTGCGCAATCACGATCTGGTCTTCCTCAAGCACTTCTCCCAGGTGATCGGTTTCCTGGTGGTGATCACGCTCGCGCTGATCCTGCTCGGCCTCTATTTCAACGCGAACCAGGAATTCGACCCGAACCCGGTGGCCGACGCCGCCGCGGTGGAGCGCATCCGGCCGGTCGGCTGGGTGTACGCCGGTTCCACCGGCGCCGCGGCGCAGGCGGCCGCGCAGGCCGCGGCCGCGGCGGCTTCGGCCGGCCAGGTCGCGTACGACGGCACGCTCGACGGCGCCGTCATCTACAACAACCTCTGCAGTGCCTGCCACGGCTCGGGCGCCGGTGGCGCGCCGAAACTGGAACGCGCCGCGTGGACCGCGCGCATCGCGCAGGGCATGGACGTGATGGACCGGCACGCGATCGAGGGCTTCACCGGCGCCGCCGGCATGATGCCGGCCAAGGGCGGCAATCCGAACCTGAGCGACGAGCAGGTCATCGCCACCGTCCAGTGGATGGTCGACAACCTGC
>CBIHMN010000056.1:0-9675 GCA_966211005.1 uncultured Arenimonas sp. | reverse complement strand
ACGCCGCCGGTGATCCGCGACGGCGACCTGGCGCACGGCGACATCACGCACTGACGCCATGAACGACTCGTCGAAGAAGACGTTCCGGACGATCGCGCTGGTATCGGCGGGATCGTTCGTGTTCGCCTTCTCGATGGTGCCGCTGTATCGCATCGCCTGCGAGAAGGTGTTCGGCATCAAGCTCGAGCAGGTCGCGGCGGGCGAGGCGAAGCTGGCCGGCATCGAGGAGAACGTCGCCCGCACCGTCACCATCGAGTTCGACGGCACGGTGAACTCGAAGCTGCCGTGGGCCTTCGCGCCGCAGCAGCTGACGATGCAGGTGCACCCGGGCCGCATGTACGAGGCGAACTACCTCGCGCGCAACACGGCCGACCACGCGATCGTCGGCAATGCCGCGCCGTCGGTGGCGCCCTCGGTGGCCTCGACGTACTTCAACAAGACCGAATGTTTCTGCTTCACCGAACAGCTGCTGCAGGCCGGTGAGGAACGGGCGATGCCGGTGCGCTTCGTGGTGGATCCGGCACTGCCCGATTACGTCACGACGATCACGCTGTCCTACACTTTCTTCAGCAACGACGCGGCCACCGCGAAACTGGCGACCCACGGCACCCCGGCCGTCGCCCGCTCCGCGCCCTGACCGCCCACGAGAGCATCTGGAAACCGCCATGGCACAGACCCAGCACGACGCGAACGTCTACTTCGTCCCGCACCACAGCCCGTGGCCGTTCATCGGTTCGATCACGCTGTTCGCGACGATGGTCGGCGTGGCCAACTGGTTCAACGGCCACGCGTGGGGACAGCCGGTGTTCCTGGTCGGGCTGGTCGCCACGCTGCTGGTGCTGTTCGCGTGGTTCCGCGACGTGATCGGCGAATCGCTGGCCGGCCGCTACAACGCGCAGGTCGACACGTCGTTCCGGATGGGGATGCTGTGGTTCATCTTCTCCGAGGTGATGTTCTTCGGCGCGTTCTTCGGCGCGCTGTTCATGATCCGCATCTTCGTGCTGCCGCACCTGTCGGGCCTCGGCGACGGCGTGTCCACCAACCAGTTCCTCTATCCGGGTTATTCCGCCGGCTGGCCGGCGAACGGCCCGGCGGAGATCGGCGGCGATTTCCAGACGATCCCGGCATGGGACCTGCCGCTGATCAACACGCTGATCCTGCTCAGTTCCGGCGTCACGATCACGATCGCGCACCACGCGCTGCGCGCGGCGCAGCGCGGCAAGCTGCTGTTCTGGCTGGGGGCGACGGTGGTGCTGGGCGCGCTGTTCCTGGTGCTGCAGGCCGAGGAATACATCCACGCGTACACCGAGCTGAACCTGACGCTGGGCTCGGGCATCTACGGCTCGACGTTCTTCATGCTCACCGGCTTCCACGGCATGCACGTGCTGCTCGGCACGATCATGCTGTCGGTCATCTGGCTGCGCTGCCTGCGCGGCCACTTCACGAAGGACAACCACTTCGCGTTCGAGGCCGTCGCGTGGTACTGGCACTTCGTCGACGTGGTGTGGCTCGGCCTGTTCCTGTTCGTCTACGTCCTCTGACCGCACGCACGACCCTGTCGTAGGAGCGGCTTCAGCCGCGACGGGCGGCGGCCGGCGCAGTGGTCGCGGCTGAAGCCGCTCCTGCGGGGTCGGTTGGCCTCAGTAATTCGGCTTGATCCACCCGAGCCAGTAACCGGCCAGCACGACGAGGATCAGCGCCACCGACAGCGCGACGCGCCGCGTCAGCGATTTCACCGTGCGGTCGCTCCGCCCCTTGTCGACGATCATGTAATACAGGCCGGCGCCCAGGTTCCAGACGATCAGGATCAGGAAAGCGATGACCAGCAGCTTCTGCATGACGGGAACCCGGCGGGGAGGCGAGACGGCATTATCCGCCTGCCGCCGACCCGCGGCATGAAGCGGCTGGCGCTGAACCTGCTGGCGCTGGTGGCCATCGCCGGTTTCGTCGCGCTCGGCCGCTGGCAGCTCGATCGCGAGCAGGCCAAGCGCGCGCAGCTCGCGCAGGCCGATGCGGCACTGGCCGCCGCGCCGCGCGCACTGGCCGCCGCGCTGCGCGACGCCGACGGCATCACCCGCGTCGAAGGCGAGGGCCGTTTCCTCGACACCCCCGCGCTCTGGCTCGACAACCAGCGGCGCGGCGACCGCGTCGGCGTGCGCCTGTACTGCGGCTATGCCGCCGATGGCGGCGGGCCGCTGCTCGTCGACCTGGGCTGGCTGCCGCTGCCGCCGACGCGCGAACTCCCGGCCTCCGGCTGCCCGCACGGCGCGCGGCACGTCGCCGGCCTGCTGGTGCCGCCGCCGGCCGTCGGCCTGCGTCTCGGTCCGGGTCTCGTGTCGCAGGATGGCGCATGGCTGGCGACGCGCGTCGAAACCGCCGCCGTCGCCGCCGCGTGGAGCCTGCGCGAGCCGCTGGCGCCGCGCGTGTTGCGGCTCGACCCGGCACTGCCGTTCGGCCACGCGCGCGACCTCGCACTGCTCGCCAACACGCTGCCCCCCGACAAACACCGCGGCTACGCCGTCCAGTGGTTCGGACTCGCCGCCACGACGCTCGTCGTCGCCCTCGTGCTCAACCTGCGCAGACGCCCATGACCGCTTCCTCCAGAACCCGTTCCCGCGCGACGCTGCTGATCGTCGCGGCGATGTTCCTCGGCAGCTTCGGTGTCGCCGCCGCGCTGTTCTTCGGCGGCTGGCGCCCGGAATCGACGCGCAACTTCGGCGAATGGTTCGAGCCGTACCGCGACCTGCGCGGCATCGCGCTGGTGCGCGCCGACGGCACGCCGTTCGCGTGGGAACCGGCGCGTCGCGGCTGGTCGCTCGTCGTCGCGCCGCCGGCCGACTGCGGCGCGCCGTGCGTCGAGCTGCTCGACCTGCTCGATCGCGTGCGCCGCTCGGAGGGTCGCCATGCCGACCGGCTGCAGGTGCTGTGGGTCGGCGAGCTGCCGCCCGGCGCCACCGGGTTCGACGGCCTCGTGCCGCTGCAGGCGAGCGCCGCACTGCAGGCACAGCTGCCGGAAGTCGCGACTCCGCAGGCGCTCCCGGTCTATCTCGCCGACCCCAACGGCTGGCTGGTCCTGCGCTACGCTCCGGGCTTCGACCCGTCGGGGCTGCGCAAGGACCTGTCGCGGGTGCTCAAGTAAGGGCCGCCGATGAATCCGTCGTACAAGCACTATCACCGCATCGCGTGGATCGCCGTGCTGCTGGCGCTGGCGGTGATCGTGTTCGGCGGCTTCGTGCGGCTGTCCAACGCGGGCCTGAGCTGCCCGGACTGGCCCACCTGTTACGGCCAGGTGACCTGGCCGGTGCACGACCATGAAGTGGATGCGGCGAATGCGGCGTTCGAGCGGCCCGTGGAGTCGCACAAGGCATGGCGCGAGCAGGTGCACCGCCATCTCGCGGCGACGCTCGGCGTGCTCGTGCTCGTGCTGGCGTTGCTGGCCGCGCGCAAGCGGCCGGGCGGCCTCGGCAGCCTGCTCGGCGCGTCTGCGCTGGTGGCGCTGTCGATTCCGGCCTACACCGGCGTGGAGGGCGTGTTCGCGTCGAACCACGCGGTGTCGCTGGCGCTGGTGGTCGCCGGCGAACTGATCCTGCTGCTGCAGGCGATCCGCTGGTCCAACACCGACGGCGCGCGCCACGCGACGCTCCTGCTGATGGTGATCGTGTTCCAGGCGATGCTCGGCATGTGGACGGTGATCTGGCTCGTGAAGCCGGTGATCGTGATGGCGCACCTGCTCGGCGGCCTGCTGACGATGTCGCTGCTGGCGTGGCTGGCGTGGAAGACGACGCCCGACACCGTGCTGGTGCAGGCCGACGCCGCGCGCCTGCGGCGCCTGCTGTGGGTCGGGCTCGGGCTCCTCGTCGTGCAGATCGCGCTCGGCGGCTGGACCAGCGCCAACTACGCGGCGCTGTCGTGCGGCACGCATTACCCGCAGTGCCTGGGCCAGTGGTGGCCGCACGCCGACTGGCGCGAGGCGTTCGTGCTCTGGCGCGGCATCGGCGTCGACTACGAGGGCGGCGTGCTCGACGGGCCCGCGCGCGTCGCGATCCAGTTGAGCCATCGCCTCGTCGCGGTCCTCGTGTTCGGCCACCTGCTGATGGTCGGGATCCGGATGTTCCGCACGCCGGGCCTGCGCTGGTGGGCGACGGTGCTGATCGTGCTGCTGCTGGCGCAGGTGACGCTCGGCATCCTCAACGTGAAGCTGGCGCTGCCGCTGTGGACCGCGGTGGCGCACGTCGCCGGCGCGGCGCTGCTGCTGTTCGTGATCGTCGGCCTGCTGGCGCGGCTGCGGGCGCCGGAATGAGCGCACGCGCCGACGGCGGCGTCGCCGCGTACTGGGAGCTGACGAAACCGCGCGTCGTCGCGCTGATCGTGTTCACCGCGATCATCGGCATGTTCCTCGCGGTGGAGCCGGGCGAAGCGATGCCGTGGGCGCGGCTCGTGCTCGGGTCGCTCGGCATCTGGCTCGCGGCGGCGTCGGCGGCGGCGATCAACCATCTGCTCGACCGGCGCATCGACGCGGTGATGGTGCGCACGCAGCACCGTCCGCTCGCGGTCGGCTCGCTGACGTCGGCGAAGGTGCTCGCGTTCGCCGTCGCGCTCGGCGTGGCGTCGATGGCGCTGCTGTGGTTCGCGGTGAATCCCGCCGCGGCCATGCTCACGTTCGCGTCGCTGATCGGCTACGCGATCGTCTACACCGGGTACCTGAAGCGCGCGACGCCGCAGAACATCGTGATCGGCGGTCTTGCCGGCGCGGCGCCGCCGCTGCTCGGCTGGGCCGCGGTGAAGGGCTGGCCCGACGGCGTCGCGTTCGCGGAGCTGTTCCGCGAGCCGTACGGCTACGAGCGCGCGCTGGTGCTGGTGATGATCATCTTCCTGTGGACGCCGCCGCATTTCTGGGCGCTGGCGATCTTCCGCCGCGACGACTACGCCAAGGCGATGATCCCGATGCTGCCGGTCGTGTACGGCGTCACCTACACGCGCTGGCAGATCGTGTTCTACACCGTGCTGCTGACGCTCTCGACGATCCTGCCGGCGCTGCTGCCGGGTTTCGCCGGGCCGCTGTACCTGGGCGCGGCGCTGGTGCTGGACGCGGTGTTCCTGTGGTACGCGGTGCGGCTGCTGAACCCGCCGTCGGAGCTCTACGCGATGCGCGTGTTCGGCTATTCGGTCATCTACCTGATGGCGCTGTTCGCGTTCCTGCTCGCCGACCACTGGCTGCTGCCGGCGTCGGTGCCGGCGCGCGGCCTGGAGTTCGTGCCGTCGGCTTGACCTGAACGCGCGTAGGCTGCCGGTTTCCTCGCGGAGGCGACCATGCTGGAGCGCTGGAGCTTCATCGCCCACCGGATACGCGAGCGGCTGTGGATCAAGCCGCTGGCGGTGTGCCTGCTGTCGATCGTGGCGGTGTTCCTCGCCCGCATGGCCGACGGCAGCGGACTGGGCGAGCTCGTGCCGCACATCACCCGCGATTCCAACGAGACGGTCCTGAAGATCATGGCCGCCAGCATGCTGGTGATGGCCACGTTCGCCGTCGCGTCGATGGTGTCCGCGTACGCGTCGGCCGCCAGCTCGGCGACGCCTCGCTCGTTCGCGCTGGTGGTGGCCGACGACGTTTCCCAGAACGCCCTCTCGGCGTTCGTCGGCGCCTTCATCTTCAGCGTGGTCGCGCTGGTCGCGCTGATGAACGGCTTCTATGGCCGCGCCGGGCAGTTCGTGCTGTTCGCGCTGACCATGCTCGCGTTCGCGGTCGTCGTGGTGACGTTCGTGCGCTGGGTCGACATCATCGCCCGGCTCGGGCGCCTCGGGAACACGGTCGATCGGGTCGAGGCCGCCGCATGCGCCTCGTTCCGGCAGCGGCAACGCCGCCCGTTGCTCGGCGGGAGGCCGGCGCTGCCGGCGCCGGCGGCGAGCCGCGCGGTCGCCACGGAGGCGATCGGCTACCTGCAGCACGTCGACGCCAAGGCGCTGCAGCGAACGGCCGAGCGGGCGGGGCTGCGCATCTTCGTCGAATCGCTTCCCGGGGCGTTCTGCACGCCGCAGCGTCCGGTCGCGCGCGTGGTCGCCGACGACGGCGCCGCGGTGTCCGACGCCGACGCCGACGCGGTGATCGCCGCCTTCGAAGTCGGGCAGTCACGCGCGTTCGACCAGGACCCGCGCTTCGGGGTGATCGCGCTGTCGGAAATCGCGAGCCGCGCGCTGTCCCCCGCGGTCAACGATCCCGGCACGGCCGTCGTCGTGATCGGCTCGCTCGTGCGCCTGTTCCTGGCGTGGGACAGCAGCGGCCGCGAGGCGCGTGCGGGCGAGTGCGCGCCGGAGTTCGACCGGGTGCTGGTGCCGTCCCTGTCGCTCGAGGACCTGTTCGACGACGCGTTCACCGCGATCGCCCGCGACGGCGCGGCGACGGTGGAAGTCGCGGTCCGGCTGCAGAAGGCATTGGCCACGCTCGCGCTGGTCGACGACACGCGAATGCGGGCCAACGCCGTGCGCCACGCGGCACTCGCGGCGCGCAGGGCGGACGCGGCGCTGCGATTTCCCCCCGACCGCGAGGCGCTGGAGGCCGCGGCCGGCTGGTGGCGAAACCCGGCCCGTTCGTCGCCCGGTCAGGACCGCACGGCGCCCGGCGCTCGCTTCCCGGGAACCTCGGGGCCAGCGTAGGCATCGCAGGCCACTCCGTCCCCGAACAGGTGCAGCCATGAACCGACATCGCATCGCGTCGATCCTTTTCCTGGCGATTCTCGGCGGGCCCGCGGCCGCGGCCGGAGCCCCGGCCGCGCCGGCCTCCGCGCCCGCGCCGGCCTCGCTCGATTTCGTGTCGGACGCGCGCGTCGTCGGGGCCCGGTACGGCATCGACGCGATCGACGGCCAGGCGCGGGTCTACGGCCAGCGGGCCTCGGCCCGCGTCGCGCCGGGGCGCCGCGACGTCGCCTATGTCTGCCCGGGCGCCGAAGGCGTTTCCCGCCTGTCGTACACGTTCGAGGCGGGACGGACCTACGCGCTGGCCTGTACCGCCGGCCAGGTCGCGGAAGTGCGGTCGACCGGATGCTGAAACAGCCCGCGCGCTGGATCCTCGGCGGCCTGCTCGTGGCCGCCGGTGCCTGGCTCGCGGCGGCGATGGGGTTCGCGGCCGGTGCGCCCGCCGCCGAACGGCTGGCGACGGCCACCGGGCCGGTGCATCGCGTGTGGACCGGCGGCAGGCGGCACGAGACGGTCTTCTTCGAACTGCGCGGGGTGCCCGACGCGTTCGTGTATCACGCGAAAGGCGACCAGTCCGCGCGTGTCCGCGATGCGCTGGAAAGCTCGCGCGGGCAACCGGTCACGGTCCGGCACGATCCGGACGAATTCGACGGGCCGCTCTGGGACCGGCGCTTCCATCCCGTCTACGAGCTGGGCATGCGCTATCGGCTCGTGCGGAGTCTCGAGGACGTCGACGCGGCCTACCGCGCGAACGATCGCATCGGCGTGATCGTCGGTCTCGTGCTGGCGGCGATCGGCCTCGCCGTGCTCGTGATGCCGTCGCGCGTGTTCCACGGCTCGCCGCGATGACCCGGCGGACGCTCGGCCTCGCCACGCTGGTCGTGCGCGATTACGACGAGGCGATCGCGTTCTTCGTCGGCGCGCTGGGCTTCCGGCTCGTCGAAGATCGCGACGTGCCGGCGCAAGGCAAGCGGTTCGTCGTCGTTTCGCCTTCGCCCGGCCGTGGCGGCCTGTTGCTCGCGCGTGCGTCGACCACGGAGCAGGCCGCCCGCGTCGGCGACCAGACCGGCGGCCGTGTCGCCTTCTTCCTCGAGACCGACGATTTCGCGCGCGACCATGCCGCATACCTGGCCGCCGGCGTGCGGTTCGTCGAAGCGCCGCGGCACGAGCCTTACGGCACCGTGGCGGTCTTCCTCGACCTGTACGGGAACCGCTGGGACCTGCTGCAGCCGCGCTGACCGCGCTCCGTCGGCGTCGGCCGCGGCTTGACAGTGCTTCTATTACAGGCGTAAAACTTCGATCACACACACGTGAGGCCGCCGATGGAGCCGATCGCGATTTCCGACGCCGAGAGCGTCGTCATGCAGGCGCTTTGGCAGGTGGGGGAGGCGACGGCCGAGGATCTCGTCGCCGCCGTCGCCGCGCCGAACGGCTGGGCCGAGGCCACCGTGCGCACGCTGCTCAATCGCCTGCTGACGAAGGGCGCGGTGTCCGCGGACCGCGAGGGGCGGCGCTATCGCTACCGGCCGGTGCTGCAGCGCGCCGACTGGGTCGCCGGGGAAAGCGCCGGGGTCGTCGACCGCCTGTTCGGTGGCCGCGTCGCGCCGCTGGTGGCGCATTTCGGCGAGCAGGGCCGCCTGACGCGCGCGGACATCGACGAGCTGCGCAAGCTGATCGAGGACTTCGACGATGAGCGCTGACCTGTTCGACTGGCTGTCGCGCGCCACCGTGGCCGTCACCGCCGCGACCGCGCTCGTGCTGCTGGTGCGGCCGCTGTGGCGACGCGTCTTCGGCCCGGCCGCCGTGCTGTGGCCGTGGCTGCTGGTCCCGGCACTGGTGCTCGCGGTGTCGGTACCGCGCCCGGCGCGCGTGATCGAAGCCGCGGCCGTGGATCGCTCGCCGCCGACGCGGCTCGAATCGCGTGCGGCGCCATCGACGGTGGCGAGCGACGCGTCGCGTTCGCCGATCGCCACGGGCCCTTCGGAGGTGGCGGCGCTGCGCGACCGGCTGCGCCCGCAGGCCGTCGCGCTGGTCGCGGCGTGGCTCGGCGGGGCCGTCGTGCTGGCGCTGGGGCTCGCACGCCGGCAGCGCCGGTTCATGCGCGCGCTCGGCCCGCTGCGGCCGCGCGGCGACGGCAGTTTCGCCTGCAGCGCGATCGGCGTCGGCCCGGTGCTCGTCGGCGTGCTGCGCCCGCGCATCGTCGTGCCCGCGGATTTCGAACTTCGCTTCGACCCATCGCAGCGCGCGCTGGTGCTGGAGCACGAGCGCGTGCATCTGCGCCGCGGCGACCTGCAGACGAACCTGCTCGCCGCCGGCCTGCGCTGCCTGTTCTGGTTCGATCCGCTGGTGCATCTGGCCGCGGCGCGCCTGCGCGTCGACCAGGAACTGGCCTGCGACGCCGCCGTCCTGCGGCGCCACCCTTCCGCCGGTCGCGCCTACGCGACGGCCCTGCTGAATTCGCAGCTGGCCGCCCCGGGATTGCCGGTCGGCTGCGGATGGCAGTCCGGTCACCCGTTGAAGTGGCGGATCACGATGCTCCGGCAACCCGTCACCGGCTTCGCCCGGCTGCTCGCCGGTGCGGGGCTCGCGCTGGGCGCGAGTTCGGTCGCCGCCGTGACGGCTTGGGCGTCGCAGCCGCAGGCGGTGGTCGTCGCGGTGGCGCCGGCCGTCGTGGCCGTGCCCGAGGTCGACCCCGCGCCCGCACCGGCGATCGTGCCGGCGACGCCGCAGCCCGTCGTCACGCCGACACCGGTGGTCGCGCCCGCGCCCGGGGTCGCGTCCGCGCCGGTCATCGAGCCTTCGCCGGCGGTCGAGCCTTCGCCGACGGTCGAGCGCGCGCCGGCGGTCGAGCCTTCGCCGGCGGTCGAGCCCGCGCCGACGGTCGAGCCCGCGCCGGTCACCGTGCCTGCGTCGCGCGGAGAACCCGCCCCGCTCGCCGAACCGACGATCGCGCCGTCGATCGCGCCGGCTCCCGCGCCCGTGCCG
>CBIHMN010000055.1:0-10074 GCA_966211005.1 uncultured Arenimonas sp. | reverse complement strand
GCGGTCAGGATCAGGATCGGGAATTTCTGGCCCTCGGCGCGCAGCGCCTTCACCAGGTCCATGCCGGACATCTTGGGCAGGCCGAGATCGATCACGGCGATGTCGAACGGGACTTCGCGGCCGTTGTAGAGGCCTTCCTCGCCGTCACCCGCGGTGTCCACCGCGAACCCTTCGCGCTTCAGGCGCGCCGCGAGCGTCTCGCGCAGCGGGGCTTCGTCCTCGACCAGCAGTACGCGCATGTCGTCTCCTTCGACGGGGGTACGGCCGGGAGGCCGTGGTTCAGTCGCGGGCGGGTCGGCCGCCACCACGTTCGGGCGCCGGCGGCGGCCGCGTTTCGCGGGTCCGGCCGGAATCGCCGCGGCCATCGTCGCGGAATTCGCGTCGCCGGGCCGTCAATTCGCTGCTGCGGTCGAACCCGGGTTCCAGGTCGCGGCGCCGATCGATGCGCTCGCCGCCGCCGCGCCGGTCTTCCCGCGGCATCGCGTCGGGGCGCGCGTCACGCGGATCGCCCTGCATCACGCGGACGCGACCTTCGGGCGTGAGCACCTTGAAGCGGTACACCTCGCGGCCGCCGCGCTGCATCGGTTCGGCCTGCAGCACCCGGCCACCGGCCCGCTCCACCTGGCGCACGCGCGCGCCGGCGTCCTCGCGCTGGCTGCGGATCTCGATCGGCGCGGTCGCGGCGGGCGCCACGGGAGCTTCCTGGGCGAGCACCGGCGTCGCCACGGCGAGGGCGGCGAGCAGCAGCAGGGGGCGAAGGGCGTTCAGCATCGTCGGGATACTAGCTCCGGGGGGCGGGACCGGCTACCTGAGCCGTGCGGCGAGTCTGGTGTCGATGCGGTGAATCCGCTCTGAATTATTGACGCATCAATCACTTGGACAACACCGGGGTTCAGGCTTCAGAAGATCTCGGCGACGCAGCAGCGCAGGGAACCGCCGGCCTTCTCGATCTCGTCCAGCGGCACCGTCGCCACCGCGAACCCGGCCCCGGCCAGGGTGGCGCGCTGGTCATCCTGCAGGGCATCGCCCGCCGCTTCGCTGAACCACGCGCGATGCGGATCGAGCGCGAGGCAGTTGCCGGCGAACGCGGCTTTCTGCGCGGCCGACAACGTGACCACGTGCGGGGCGTACAGCGCGGCGATGGCGGTCGCGACCCCGGGGTCGGCGAAGCCGCACGGCGCCACCACCAGCGCCCGACCGGCGAGCACGCTCATCACCACGTTGGCGTGATACTCCCCGGCGGCCAGATCGAACAGCAGCGTCGCGCGCAGGCCGAGGGCGGCATGCACCGCCGCGGCGCCGGCGGCATCGCAGCGCTCGCCCAGTCCGGCGAAGCCGAGGCCGCGGGCGCGATCGATGACGATCGAGCCGGTCAGCTCGCAGACGCCGCCACCGGGACGCAGATCGACCTCGCGCCGTCCCAGCACGCCGGTGAAGAACCCGCGGATGTCCGGCCGCTCCGCCTCGCGCCGGCGCACCGGATGCCGCATGTGACCGATCAGCAGCCGCCCCGGCGCGGTCGCGAACACGTTGTTCGGGAACAGCCCGTCGGGGGCGTCCGGATCCCCCGGAAACGCCACCACCGGCAGCGACGCCGACAGCGCCCGCTGCAGCCCGCGGTGCTGCGCCAGCGCACGCCCCGGATCCACCGCCACCGACAGGTCCATGTACGCGTTGTCGCTCGCCGACTCCGCCGCGAGCGCGAATCCGTCCGGACTGACGACGAACGCCGCACTCGCGCACGCCGGCCCGAAATCCGGCGCGACACCGCGCGCGTACGCCGTGAACGTGGAAATGTCGCGAGTGATCATGCGGAAGTGTTTCTGGCCACGACTGACACGAAGTACACGACAGAACACGACGGAAGCAGAATGGGTTCGTCGCCGCCGGAGCGACGCGGCGCCGCGAAATTCCGCGCCCACCCAACCTGCTTTTGTCGTGTAAGTCGTGTCATTCGTGGCCCCTTCTTCCCCGCTTTCCGCTCTCCCGAGCGCTACGCGACATCCATCGCCCGCGAAGTCGCCGCCAGCGCGCGTTCGACCAGTGACCAGTCGGCGCCGGGCTTCGGCGCGCCTTCGCTCAGGATCTGGCGGAAGGCGCGGCCGCCGGGCTGGGCGTGGAACAGGCCGAGGATGTGGCGGGTGAGGTGCTTGATCGCGGTGCCGCGCGCGAGCATCGCTTCGGCGTACGGCCGGAGGTCGCGCAGCAGGTCGGCGCGCTCGCGCGGCGCGGCGTCCGGCGCGAACAGCGCCCGGTCCATCCGGTGCAGGCGGTACGGCTCGTGGTACGCGGCGCGGCCGATCATCGCGCCGTCGAGGCGGCGCGCGGCGGCGACCGCGACGTCGACTTCCGACAGCCCGCCGTTGAGCACGAGGCGCAGCGCCGGGCGCTCGGCCTTCAACCGGTCGACCCAGTCGTACCGCAGCGGCGGGATCTCGCGGTTCTCCTTCGGGCTCAGGCCCTGCAGCCACGCCTTGCGCGCATGCACGACGAAGGTGTCGCAGCCGGTCGCGGCGACGGTGTCGACGAACGCGACGAACACGTCGTAGTCCTCCATCTCGTCGACGCCGAGCCGGCATTTCACCGTCACCGGCACGTCGCCCGCGGCGGCGCGCATCGCCGCCACGCAGTCGGCCACCAGCGCCGGCTCGCGCATCAGGCACGCGCCGAAGCGGCCGGCCTGCACGCGGTCGGACGGGCAGCCGACATTGAGGTTGACCTCGTCGTATCCCCATTCCACCGCGATGCGCGTCGCCTGCGCGAGATGCGCCGGGTCGCTGCCGCCGAGCTGCAGCGCGACGGGATGCTCGACCGCGTCGAACCCCAGCAGGCGATCGCGGTCGCCATGGATCACCGCCTGCGCGTGCACCATCTCCGTGTACAGCCGTGCGTGCGGCGCGAGGATGCGATGGAAGACCCGGCAGTGCCGGTCCGTCCAGTCCATCATCGGTGCCACGCACAGCCGGTGCGTTCCTTCCACCACGCTCTCCTCCGATCGCCGCGCAGCATAGCCGGCGTGGCGCCGGGGCGGGGTCCGGGCAGGCGGAATGCCAGTCCGGCGCCACGAGGAAAGTCAGCGCCCGAACAGGCGACGCCAGCGTTCGCGCCACGAGCGCGGGCGGTCGCGCTGGACGCGGGTGCGCGGCGGCGGTTCGCCGAGGCGATGGACGTCGAGCGCGTCGGCCATGAAGCGGGCCCAGATCTCGGCGGGAAGCGTGCCGCCGGTGACGTCGCGCATCGGCGTGTTGTCGTCGTTGCCGAGCCAGACGCCGGTGACGAGGTCGCCGGCCATGCCGACGAACACCGCGTCGCGGTAGTCCTGCGTGGTGCCGGTCTTGCCGAACGTCGGCACGGAAAGGCGCGCGCGGCGGCCGGTGCCGTGTTCGACCGCGTGGCCGAGCAGGTCGAGCAGGTCGCGCTGCAGCGCCGGGTCGATCGGGCGGCGGGCCTGCAGGCCGGGGCGCGGCGTACCGTGCGGGCGCACGGGCGCCAGGCCGGAGCCGACCGCCGCATAGGCCGCGACCAGGTCGATCAGCGACGTCTCCTGCGTGCCGAGCGCGATGGTCGGGTCGGCGTCGAGGCCGGTGACGCCCCAGTCGGCCGCGGCGTCGACGATCGCGTCGGCCCCCACCTGCTCGCCCAGCCGCACCGCGACGACATTGCTCGACTGCGCGAACGCGTCGCGCAGCGCGAGCGTGCCGCGGTAGCGGTCACCGTAGTTCGCGGGGCGCCATTCGCCCTCGGCGATCGGCGCGTCCTCGACCGCCGTGTCGGGCGTCATGCCGGCTTCCAGCGCCGCGCGGTACACGAACAGCTTGAACGCCGAGCCCGGCTGGCGCCTCGCCTGTGTCGCACGGTTGAACGCGCTCGCGTCGTAGTCGACGCCGCCGACCAGCGCGACGACTTCGCCGTCGAGGCGCATGGCCACCAGCGCCGCCTGGGTGACGCCGCGGGCGCGGCCCTCGCCGCGCAGCACGGCGGCGATCGTGCGTTCCGCGCTCGCCTGCAGCTCGCCGTCCAGCGTCGTGCGCACGCCGATCTCGCCGTAATCGCCGGGCACCAGCGCCTTCACCTCCGGCGACACCCAGTCCGCGAACCAGCCGCCGACCGGCAGGTCGCGCCGCCCCGGCGTGATCTCCGGCCGCCTCGCCGCCTCGGCTTCGGCGGCGTCGATCGCGCCGGTGTGCACCATCGCATCGAGCACGAGGCGCGCGCGTTCCCAGGCGGCGTCGCCGTTCTCGCCGGGGGCCAGCGCCGACGGCGCCTTGACCAGGCCGGCCAGCATCGCCGCCTGCGCGAGGTCGAGGTCCTCGGGCTCGGCGTCGAAATAATGCCGCGCGGCGCCGCGCAGGCCGTGCACGCCTTCGCCGAAATACACCGAGCTCAGGTAGCGCGACAGGATCGCGTACTTGTCCAGCCGCGCTTCCAGCCACAGCGCGACCACGGCTTCCTGCGCCTTGCGCCGGAACGTGCGCTCGCCCGAGAGGAATGCGCCTTTCGCGAGCTGCTGCGTGATCGTGCTGCCGCCTTCGACGACTTCGCCGGCCTTCGCATTGGCGCGCGCGGCACGGGCGATGCCGCGCAGGTCGATGCCGCCGTGGCTGAAGAAGCGGCGGTCCTCGATCGCGACGAACGCGCGCACGACGTGCGAAGGCAGCGTGCGCGCGTCGACCGGGGCGTCCTTGTACTGGCCGCGGCGGGCGAACGGCCGGCCCTGCGCGTCGAGCAGCACCAGCGTCGCTTCCGGCAGCGGCTCCAGCGCGCGGTCGAGCGGCAGGCGCCAGCTCAGCCACGCGAAGAGCAGCACCGGTACGAGCAGCAGCCACGCCGCGGTGCGCCGCGTCGGCCAGCGCCGGCGGGGAGACCGCGGGGCATCGTCGGCAGGCGCGCCGGGGCCGAAGGCGCGAAGCGGGTCCGGAATCATCGGCGCAGGGTGGCGAGGCCCCGGTGCACGATCCGTGACCCCGGCGACCACCGGCGCCGCACATTCGTCGTGAAGCGCGCCGTCACGCGCAGCTGAAGCATGGCTGGGCATCATCGCGCGGATTCCCGGCGGCGCCGGTGGTCCTGCTTCGTTGCCGCGCGGCGGGCCGGCATCTTTCCCGATCGCACCGCCCCGCCCCGTCCGTTTCGAGGAGTCTCCGTGGACCCCAGTTCGACGCCCGTCGCCCCGGCGACCGATTCGGGCAACCTGCTTCCGACCCGTACCCTCGTGGGTTTCCTGATCGCCGCCGTGGCGGTCATGGCGATCGGCATGCTCCAGTACCGTTCGCTCGAGCAGCGGGAGCGCGGCGTCGAGCGCATCGAGCGCGGCACCGCGATGATCGACCGCGCCGAAGCGGCGCTGTCGGTACTGCGCGACATGGAAACCGGCCAGCGCGGCTACCTGCTCACCGGGGCCGAGAACTACCTGCTGCCGCTGACGAAGGCCGAGGGGGACATCCCCGCCCTGATGGCGGAACTGCGCGCGCTCGCGGCGGGCGACGTGCGCCGGACGCGCGAGGTCGAGCAGCTCGCGCATCTGGTCGAGGCCAAGCGCGAAGAGCTCGCGCGCACGGTCGCGCTGCAGCGCGCCGGACAGTCGGAGGCGGCGCTGGCGCTGGTGCGTTCCGGCGCCGGCCGCGAGGTGATGACGCAGGCGCGCACGCTCGTCGCCTCGATCGTCGCCCGCGAGCGCGACCGGCTCGAACTCCGCCAGGCGGAGTGGCAGGCCGCCGCCGATTCGTCGTACGTGGTGACGCTGGGCGGCCTGACGCTGCTGCTGGTGCTGATCTTCGTCGCCGCGGTGATGTCCGCACGCGCGCATCGCGCCCAGTCGATCTCGGCGTGGCTGCGCATCGGCCAGATGGGTCTCTCGGAGCGGCTGCAGGGCGACCAGCGCCTGGAATCGATCGCGGAGAACGGCATGGGCTGGCTGTCGCGCTTCCTCGGCGCGCCGCTGGCGGCGGTGCATGTGATCGAAGCGGGGGCGCTGCGCCACGTCGCCAGCCACGGCCGCGCCGCCGCCGACGGCGCCGGGGCCGCCGGCACGAGCCTGTTGCGCGACGCCGCACGCAACCGCGCGCCGATGCACGTCACCGACGTGCCCGCGGAGTACTTCGAGGTCGATTCGTCCCTCGGCGGCGCGCGCGTGCGCGAACTGCTGCTGGTACCGGCCATGGTCGGCGGCCGCACGCACGCGGTCGTCGAGCTCGGCTTCTTCCGGGCGCTGCGCCCGCAGGACCTGGAATTCGCCGAGCGCGTCGCCGAGTCGCTGGGCGTCGCCGTGCGCGCGGCCGCCGACCGGTCGCGGCTGGAGGAACTGCTGGAAGAGACGCAGCGCCAGTCCGAGGAGCTGCAGTCGCAGCAGGAAGAGCTGCGCGTCAGCAACGAGGAGCTGGAAGAGCAGAGCCGCCTCGCCCGCCAGGGCCAGGCGATGCTGGAAGCGCAGCAGACCGAACTGGAGCAGACCAACGCGCAGCTCGAGGAGCAGGCCAGCCTGCTGGAGCAGCAGAAGGACGAACTGACCGGCGCGCAGGCCACGCTGGTCGAGCGCGCGGAAGAGCTGGAGCGGGTGAACCGCTACAAGTCCGAGTTCCTCGCCAACATGAGCCACGAGCTGCGCACGCCGCTGAACTCGACGCTGATCCTTTCGAAACTGCTCGCGGACAACAAGCACGGCCATCTGTCGGACGAAGAAGTGAACTTCGCGCGGATCATCACCTCGGCGGGCAACGACCTGCTGGCGCTGATCAACGACATCCTCGACCTGTCGAAGATCGAGGCCGGGAAACTCGAGATCGTCGTCGAGCCGGTACAGGTCGACGGAGTCGTGCAGGAGCTGGCCGACGCGTTCTCGCCGGCGATCGCCGACAAGGAGCTCGCGTTCGACGTCGAATACGCCGACGACGCGCCGCCGGTGATGCACACCGACCGCCAGCGGCTCGCGCAGATCCTGCGCAACCTGATGTCGAACGCGCTGAAGTTCACGACCGCCGGACACATCGCGCTGCGCGTCCGCGCCGACGGCGGCCAGCGCATCGCGTTCGACGTGGTGGACACCGGCATCGGCCTGCCGGCGCACCAGCACCACGTGATCTTCGAGGCGTTCCGCCAGGCCGACGGCAGCACGCATCGCCGCTTCGGCGGCACCGGGCTGGGCCTGTCGATCTCGCGCGACCTCGCGCAGCGGCTCGGCGGCGACATCGCGGTGGACAGCGAGCCGGGCCGCGGCAGCACGTTCACGCTGTCGCTGCCGCTGCGCATCGACCCGGCACTGGCCGCGCTGCCGGCGGAGGCGGCGATGCCGGCCGTGGCCACGCCGGTCCCGGCGCCGCGCCGCCCCGCCGCGGACGCGCGCCCGCACGACGTGCGCGGGCCGGCGCCGCGCACCGTCTCGACCGCCGCGCCGCTGCCGCCGGCCGCCCCGGTCGCGGACGATCGCGAGGTGTCGGGCACGGCGCGGGTGATCCTCGCGATCGAGGACGATCCGGCGTTCGCTTCGATCCTTCGCGACCTGGTGCGCGAACTCGGTTTCCGCTGCGTCGTCGCGCTCAATGGCGCCGACGGCCTCGCCGCCGCGGTCGCGCATGCGCCGAGTGCGATCCTGCTCGACGTGGTGCTGCCCGACCTGTCGGGCATGAGCGTGCTGGAGCAGCTCAAGCGCGATCCGCGCACGCGGCACATCCCGGTGCACATGGTGTCCACCGCCGATTTCCGCCGCGAGGCACGCGAACTGGGCGCCATCGGCTATGCGCTCAAGCCGGTCGAGCGCGAGGACCTGGTGGAGGCGCTGCGCCGGCTCGAGAAGCGTTTCTCGCAACAGGAGCACCGCGTGCTGGTGGTGGAGGACGACGCCAACCAGCGCGCGAGCATGACCGCGCTGCTCGGCAACGCCGAAACCCGCATCGTCGCCGTCGCCAACGCCGCCGACGCGCTGCGCGAACTCTCGGAAACCACATTCGACTGCATGGTGCTCGACCTTAACCTCCCTGACCTGTCCGGCTACCAGCTGCTGGAACGCATGGCCAGCCGCGACGACGTCGCGTTTCCGCCCGTCATCGTCTACACCGGTCGCAGCCTCGACCGCGACGAGGAGCGCCAGCTGATGCGCTATTCCGACAGCATCATCCTGAAGGGCGCGCGCTCGCCGGAGCGGCTGCTCGACGAGGTCACGCTGTTCCTGCACCAGGTCGAATCGCGGCTGCCGCCGGAGACGCAGAAGATGCTGCGCGAGGTGCGCGACCGCGACGAGGCGCTCGACGGCCGCCGCGTGCTGATCGTCGAGGACGACGTGCGCAACGTATACGCGCTCACCGCGGTGCTGGAACCGCGCGGCGTTCAGCTGGAGGTCGCGCGCAACGGCCTGGAGGCGCTGGCCGCGCTGGAGCGGCAGACCGCCGCCGAGCCGTTCGACCTCGTGCTGATGGACATCATGATGCCGGAGATGGACGGGCTGACCGCGACGCGCGAGATCCGCAAGCGTGCCGAATGGAACCGCATCCCGATCATCGCGCTCACCGCCAAGGCGATGAAGGACGACCGCGAGCAGTGCATGGCCGCCGGCGCCAACGACTACATCGCCAAGCCGCTCGACGTGGACCGGCTGCTCTCGCTCGTGCGCGTCTGGATGCCGCGGTCGACCCGCCCGTGAACGACCCGCAGGACCTCGAGCTGCGTCTGCTGATCGAGGCCATCTACGTCCGCTATCACTACGATTTCCGGCGGTACGCGATCGTGTCGCTGCGGCGGCGGCTCGCCGGCGCGATGGCGCGGTTCGGGTTCGCGACGCTGTCGGAACTGCAGGGCCGGGTGCTGCGCGACCCGGCCCTGTTCGCGCAGCTGCTCGATTACCTGACGGTGCAGGTGACCGAGATGTTCCGCGACCCGGCGTATTTCGACGCGCTGCGCGCCGAGGTGCTGCCGGTGCTGGCGACGTGGCCGTCGATCCGCGTCTGGGTGGCCGGCTGCAGCACCGGCGAGGAGGCGTATTCGCTCGCGATCCTGCTGCACGAGGCCGGGTTGCTGCCGCGCACGATCGTCTACGCCACCGACATCAACGCCGGCGCGCTCGCGAAGGCGCGCGCCGGCGTCTACCCGCTGGAGCAGATGGCGGGCTACAGCGGAAACTACCAGCGCGCCGGCGGCCAGGCGGCCTTCTCCGACTACTACACGGCGGCGTACTCCGGCGCGGTGATGGACAAGGCGCTGCGGCAGGCGATCGTGTTCGCCGACCACAGCCTCGCCACCGACAGCGTGTTCGCCGAAGTGCAGCTCGTGTCGTGCCGGAACGTGATGATCTATTTCGATCGCGAACTGCAGGCGCGCGCGATCGGTCTGTTCCGCGACGCGCTGAGCATCGGCGGGTTCCTCGGCATCGGCTCGCGCGAATCGCTGCGCTTCTCGCCGCATGCCCCGGCGTTCCGCGACGTGCGCACCGCCGAACGCATCTACGCGCGGGTGCGCGACTGATGTCGGCGCCGCGCGCGATCGTGATCGGGGCCTCCGCCGGCGGCGTCACCGTGCTGCGCGACCTGCTGCCGCGGCTGCCGGCGACGCTCGACGCGACCGTGCTGGTGGTGATGCACGTGCCCCCGGACCGGCCGAGCCTGCTCGGCGAGATCTTCCGGCGCGTGTGCGCGGTGCGGGTCGTGGAAGCCGAGGACAAGGCGCCCGCGGAGCCCGGCACGATCGTGTTCGCGCCGCCCGATTACCACCTGATGGTCGACGCCGGCCCGTCGCTGGCGCTGTCGGTCGACGAGCCGGTGCAGTGGTCGCGGCCGGCGATCGACGTGCTGTTCGAGACCGCCGCCGACGTCTACGGCCCGGCGCTGACGGGGATCGTGCTCACCGGTGCGAGCCACGACGGCGCCGCCGGCCTCGCGGCCGTCGCGAAAGCCGGCGGTCGCACCATCGTCCAGCAGCCGCGCGGCGCCGAATCGCCGACGATGCCGACCGCCGCGCTCGCTGCGGTGCCGAACGCCGAAGTGATGGACGTCCCCGCCCTCGCCGCCCTCTTCGCCACCGGCCTCCCTGCCGTGTAGGAGCGGCTTCAGCCGCGATTCCCCTGCCGACCCTTCCCCTTCCCCCCATTCC
>CBIHMN010000054.1:0-10111 GCA_966211005.1 uncultured Arenimonas sp. | reverse complement strand
TCACCGGCAACGTGCTGCGCGACTACCTGACCGACCTGTTCCCGATCCTGGAGCTCGGCACCAGCGCGAAGATGCTGTCGATCGTGCCGCTGATGGCCGGCGGCGGCCTGTTCGAGACCGGCGCCGGCGGCAGCGCGCCGAAGCACGTGCAGCAGTTCGTGGAAGAGAACTACCTGCGCTGGGATTCGCTCGGCGAATTCCTCGCGCTCGCCGCGTCGCTCGACCACATCGCCGAACGCTGGCTCAACACTCCCGCGCCGGTGCTGGCGAAGACGCTGGACGTCGCCAACGGCCGCATCCTCGACGAGGACCGCGGCCCGGCCCGCAAGGTCGGCGGCCTCGACAACCGCGGCAGCCACTTCTACCTGGCGCTGTACTGGGCGCAGGCGCTCGCGGCGCAGGACGACGACACGGCGCTGAAGGCGCGCTTCGCCCCGCTGGCGAAGGCGCTGGCGGACGACGAAGCGAAGATCGTCGCCGAACTCGCGGCGGTGCAGGGCCGGCCAGTCGACATCGGCGGCTACTACCGGCCGGATCCGGCGAAGGTGCGGGCGGCGATGCGGCCGAGCGGCACGTTGAACCAGCTCATCGACGGGGTTTGAGGCTCACCCTCGGCTCCGCCGTCCCTGCAGCACCGCCATCAGCTGCCCGATGTCGGGCGGCTTGAGCAGATGATGGTCGAACCCGGCTTCCGCCACGCGCTGGCGGTCGTCGGGCTGGCCCCAGCCGGTGAGCGCGATCAGCATCATCGCGGCGTTTTCGGGGTCGCTGCGCAGCCGCTGCGCGAGTTCGCAGCCGTCCATGCCCGGCATGCCGATGTCGAGGATCGCCACCGGCGGGCGGTCGCGCGCGATCAGTTCCAGCGCGCGCGTCGCGTCGTAAGCCACGTCGGTCGTCGCGCCGACCGCGTCGAGATACATCGCGAGTGAATTGGCGGCGTCCTCGTTGTCGTCGACGATCAGGATCGGGCCCGGCAGCGGCTGCGGGTCGGGCGCGCCGGCACGCGTGTCGGGGACGCGCGACGTCGCGCCGTCGGCGATCGGCAGCTCCACGATCATCTCGGTGCCGGTACCGATGCCGTCGCTCGCGGCGCGGACGCGACCGCCGTGCATGTCCACCAGCGTCTTGACGAGCGTGAGGCCGATGCCGAGCCCGCCCTGCGCCGCGCGCGCCGTGCCGCTGACCTGCACGAACATGCCGAAGATCTGATCGAGCATCTCCGGCGGCACGCCGACGCCGTTGTCGCGGATGCTCACCTGCGCGACGTCGTTGACACCGCGGGCCCGCACGACGATGCGGCCGCCTCCCGCCGGCGTGTAGCGCACGGCATTGTTCAGCAGGTTGGAGAACACCTGTGTCAGTCGCACGCGGTCGCCGAGCAGCGGGCAGTCACCGGCCGGCAGGTCGACGACGAGCTCGTGGCCGGCGGCCTGCATCTGCGGCCGCGCCAGTTCGATCGCCTCGGACAGGACCTCCGTCAGCTGCACCGGTTCCGGGCGCAGTTCGATCTTGCCGCGCGTGATGCGCGACACCTCCATCAGGTCGTCGATCAGGCGGACCATGTGGTCGACCTGGCGCTGCATCATCTCGTAGAAATCGCGCGCCTCTTCCGGCGGCACGTTCATCTGCGACAGCATCGCCAGCGCGGTCGCGAGCGGCGACAGCGGGTTGCGCAGTTCGTGCGCGAGGGTGGCGAGGAATTCGGTCTTGCGCTGGTCGGCCTCGCGCAGCCCGGCGAGCAGGTCGCGCATCTCGTACTGGCGCGTGCGCGCACGCAGCGCGCTGCGCACGGTGCTGATCAAAGCCGACACGCGCAGCGGACGTTCGATCACCGTCACGTTGGCCAGCAGGTCCATCGCCTCGACGATGACGTTCGAGTCGGCGCCGGTGCGCGCCAGCACGAGCACCGGCAGGTCGGACCACGGCGGCTGCGCGCCGAGCGCGGCGAGCACCGCGGCGAACCCCGTTTCGACCAGGACTTCCTCGGCGATCAGCACCGCGGCGGCACCGCGGCCCATCTCGCGCACGAGTTCGTCGAGACTGCCGCAGGCGATGGCGTCCATGCCGCTCCGGCCCAGCACCTCGACGGCGAGCATGGCGTCCTTGGTCGTGGTCGCCCGCAGCAGCACGCGCCGTTCGGACAGCCGGTCGCCGGTTCCGCTCATCGCGACGGCGGGTCGCTGATCGGCACGGGCACGCCGGTGAGGATGCCGCGGAACTGGCGCAGCGGCTCGCCGACGTGCAGGCCGTCGGCGGTCATCCGGAAGTCGCGGATCGTGCGCTCGTGCGCGCCGCCGCGCTTCTTCATCACGGAGATCGCCTGGCGCACCTCGCCGTCGGATTCGAAATAGCGCAGCAGCACCACCGCGTCGGCCAGATAGCTCGCGTCCACCGGCGACTGCATCTGCGAGCCGATCAGGCCGTGCTGCGCGCCGACCATCAGCGTGGCGACGCCGGCCTGTCCCAGGTACGTCAGCAGCTCGTGCAGCTGCACGATCAGGAAGCGTTCGTCGGGCATCGCGTTCAGATAGCCGTTGAGGCTGTCGATGACGACCACCGACACGCCGCGCTCGCGCACCGCCTCGCGGATGTCGTGCACCAGCTCGCCCGGCGACAGCTCCGCCGGATCGACCTGCCGCAGGGAGATGTGGCCCGACGCGATCCACGGCGCGAGGTCCATGCCCATCCCCGCGCAGCGGGTGGTGAGCGTGTTGATGCTCTCGTCGAAGACGTACAGTGCGGCGCATTCGCCGCGCTGCGCCGCGGCGAGTGCGAACTGCACCGCGACCGTCGACTTGCCGGTGCCGGGCGCGCCGACGAACAGCGTGCTGGTGCCCTTCTCCAGGCCGCCGCCCAGCAGCTCGTCGAGCGGCGCGATGCCGCTCGGCAGCTTGCGGCGGTCGGCCGGGTGGGGGTGCTCGGCGGCGATCAGCCGCGGGAACACGACCAGGCCGCCTTCCACGATCTTGTAGTCGTGGAAGCCGCCGCGGAACGGCTGGCCACGATACTTCACCACCATCAGGCGGCGGCGCGGCGTGCCGTAGTCGGCCTGCAGCTGCTCCAGCCGCAGCACCGCGTGGGCGATGCTCTGCACGTGCAGGTCGTGGGTCTGCGCCGTCATGTCGTCGAGCAGCAGCACGGTGCAGGTGCGGCCGCCGAGGAACTGCTTGAGCGCGAGGATCTGGCGGCGATAGCGCAGCGAATTGCCGGCCAGCAGCCGCAGTTCCGACAGCGAATCGAAGACCACGCGGGTCGGGCGCAGGCGCTCGACGTCGTCGATGATGCGTCGCGTGGTCTCGCCCAGTTCCATCTCCGAGGGGTGGAACATCGTGTACTGCTCGTCCGGCTGCAGGGCTTCCTGTGTCGGCAGCAGTTCGCGCATGTGCACGCCGCTCAGGTCCCAGCCGTGCGAGGCGGCGACGCCGCGAAGCTCCTCGGCGGTTTCCGACAGGGTGACGTAGAGCACCGATTCGCCGTTGCGCACGCCTTCGAGCAGGAACTGCATCGCGATCGTGGTCTTGCCGGCGCCGGGGGTTCCCTCGACGAGGTAGAGACGGGCGGGGGTGAGGCCGCCGCCGAGCACGTCGTCCAGCCCGGGCACGCCGGTGCTGACGAGGCCGCTAGCAGATGCGGGCGGGAGTTCTGGACGGGAGGCCATGCAGTCGGTATCCCCTGGGTGGACCGGTTCTGTGCGCGGAGGCGGACCCGCTACCTTGCTGATCGGGGGTGTCTCGACTGCGTGAAGGATGCGCGATGAAGCGGCCGGGAAGCGTGGGGTGCGGCCTTCCGCGCCCGGTGCTAGCCTCGGCGTTCCGTGCTCCCGAGGCGATACCGATGACGATCAAGACCCCGCTCGCGCTGGCCCTCGCCGCCCTGCTGCTCGCCGCCTGCGATCGCGCGCCCGAGGCGCCGGCCGAGGCCACCGCCGAATCCGCCGGCGCCGCCCCGGCCGCCGACGCCGGCGACCCCGACGCCGCGCTTCGCGACGACCAGACCGATCCGCTCGACGCGATCCTGGTCGGCGACTGGCGCGACGCGAACAACACCCCGCGCGACGCGTGGCGGCACCCGCGCGAGACGCTCGACTTCTTCGGCGTGGGCGCGAACCAGGACATCGTCGAGATCAGCCCGGGCGGCGGCTGGTATACCGAGATCCTGGCGCCGCTGCCGCAGGAGAAGGGCAGCTATGTCGGCGTCGTGATGGACCCGGACGCGTTCGACGACGCCGGGGCCCGCGACTACTACGCGAAGAACAACCAGAAGCTGCGCGACAAGCTGGCCGCGCGCCCCGACATCTACGGCGAAGCGACGCTGGTCGAGATCGATCCGTCGGCGCCGGTGATCGGCGAACCGGCATCGGCCGATGTCGTTCTCACCTTCCGCAACGTGCACAACTGGGTGATGGACGGCGACGAGGCGGCGATGTTCCAGGCCTTCTACGACGTGCTGCGTCCGGGCGGCGTGCTCGGCGTCACCGACCACCGCGCCGCGGCGGGCAAGTCGCTCGACGAGGTGAAGGAGACCGGCTACCTGCCCGAGGAGTACGTGATCGAACTCGCGACGGCCGCCGGCTTCGTGCTCGAGGAGAAGAGCGAGATCAATGCCAACCCGGCCGATACCAAGGACCACCCGAACGGAGTGTGGACGCTGGCGCCGGGCAACAACCACGACGCGGCCGACAGCGCGAAGTACGCGGCGATCGGCGAGAGCGACCGGATGACGCTGCGGTTCGTGAAGCCCGCGACGGAAACGCCGCCGGCGCAGTGACGCCGCGCCGCGCCCGGCGCGCGGCATCACGGGGCGGAGACGGGGGGCGCGCGCACGATGGGTGCGTCGCGCTCGCCGAGGAGAACCGCCCATGGACGTCCAGACGCTGCTGGTCACGGTCGTCGTGCTGTTCACTGTCGCCGCGCTCGGCGGCATCGCGATGGCGGCGATCCGCCTGGGTGGCGGCAACAACCCGCCGGCGTGGCTGGCGATGCTGCACGGCATGCTCGGCGCCGCCGGCCTGACGCTGCTGGTGTTCGCGGCGTTCACCGCCGAGCTGCCCGCGCTGGCGCTCGCTTCGGCCGTGCTGCTCGTGCTCGCCGCGCTCGGCGGCGTGGTGCTGAATCTCGGCTACCACTGGCACGGGCGCCTGCTGCCGAAAGGCCTCGTCTTCGGCCACGCGGCGCTGGCGATACTCGGCTACGTCGCGCTCCTGCTGTCCCTCCGCTGAAAATCGGGGACAGTGCAGGATTAATCCGGTGTTATCCGACGCGACGGCGGGCGGACTTCGCGCAGGTCGCGGCACGCCGCCGCCCGACACTGGCTCCGGTCTTTGCCGGAGCCGTCCATGCGTGTGCCCCGCCTCGATGTCGCGGGCTACCCGATGCACCTCGTGCAGCGTGGGGTGAACCGCGCGCGCGTCTTCCGCGACGACGCGGATCGCGAGGGGTACCTGACGGACCTTGCCCGCAGCTCCAAGAAGCACGGGCTTCGGCTGCACGGCTACGCGCTGATGGACAACCACGTGCACCTGCTGGTCAGCGCGGACGCGAAGGGTGCGGCGGGCGCCACGATGCGCGCGCTCGGCGCGCGGTTCGGGCGCCGGTACAACGCGCGGCACGGGCGGACCGGGCATCTGTGGGAGGCGCGGTTCCGGTCGTTCCTGGTCGATACCGACCGGTACCTGCTGCAGTGCCTCGCGTACGTCGAGCGCAACCCGGTGCGGGCCGGGATGGTCGCCCGCGCCGAGGATTTCCGCTGGTCGAGCGCGCGCCACCATCTCGGGCTCGCACACGATCCGCACGTGACGTCGCACGCGACGTTCATCGCGCTCGGCGATTCCGTCGCCCGTCGATCGGCCGCGTGGCGGCGGGCGCTGGAGGCGTCATTGCCGGCGCCCGTGCTCGCGGCGCTGCGGCGAAGCGGCCGGTACGGTCACCCGTTCGGTGGCGACGCATTCGCGGCGCAGGTCGCGCTGCGGACCGGATTGCCGACGGGACCCGTGAAGCGGGGCCGCCCGCCGACGAATCGTTAAGGGGGATTAATCATGCACTGACCCCGTTTTCTCGGCCTGCGCTTCGCCGGTCTGCAGGCGCCAGAGCGCGGCGTAGGCGCCGCCGCGCGCGACGAGGTCGTCGTGCGTGCCGGATTCGATGATGCGGCCGGCGTCGAGCACGTGGATCGCGTCGGCGTGGCGGACCGTGCTGAGCCGATGCGCCACCACCAGTGTCGTGCGGCCGCGCGCCGCGGTGTGCAGCGAATGCTGGATCGCGGCCTCGGTCTCGTTGTCGACCGCCGATGTCGCTTCGTCCAGCACCAGGATCGCCGGGTCGCGGTACAGCGCGCGCGCGAGCGCGATGCGTTGCCGCTGGCCGCCGCTGAGGTTGCCGCCGCGTTCGCCGACCGGCGCGTCGTAGCCGCCCGGCAGCGCCGCGATGAAGGCGTGCGCCTCCGCCGCCCGCGCGGCGCCCTCGACGCGCGCGCGGTCCGGCGTCCGCTCGCCGTAGGCGATGTTGTCGGCGACGCTGCCGTCCGTGAGGAACGGGTCCTGCGCGACATAGCCGACGTGCGCGCGCAACGCCCGCGGATCGAGCGTCGCGATGTCGACGCCGTCCAGCGCGATCCGCCCGCGCGACGGATCGACGAAACGCAGCAGCAGCTTCAGCAGCGTCGACTTGCCGCCGCCCGTGCCGCCCACCAGCGCGACGGTCGCGCCGGCCGGCACGCGCAGGTCCACCGCGTGCACGGCCGGGCGGCCGTCGTAGTCGTGCCCGACGCCGCTGAAGTCGACCTCGCCGCGCGGCCGCGCCGGCAGCGGCGCCTCGCCGCGCGCCGGCACCGGCGCGTCGAGCAGCGCGAACACGCGGTCGACCGACGCCATCGCGCGCTGGTACAGGTCGACCATGTCGGCGAGCCGCGTCAGCGGCCACAGCAGCCGCTGCGTCAGGTACACCAGCGCCGAGTAAGAGCCGACGCCGAGTTCGCCGCGCAGCGTCAGGATGCCGCCGTACAGCAGCGTCGCGACGAAGCCGCACAGGATCGCCATCCGGATCACCGGCGTGATCGCCGCCGAGAACCGGATCGCGTCGGCGTTGCGCGCGCGGTACCGGTCGGAAGCGTCGCGAAGGTGGTCGGCCTCGAACGCCTCGGCGGTATACGCCTGGATCGTCGCCATGCCGGCGAGGTTGTTGTTCAACCGCGACGACACCGTCGCCGCCGCCTCGCGCGCCGCCGCGTAGCGCGGCGCCAGCCGCTTCTGGAACCAGAACGCGCCGACCAGGATCAGCGGAATCGGCAGGAACGCGAGGAACGCCAGCTTCGCCGTCAGCACGAAGAACACCGCGCCGACCAGCAGCGACGACACGAACACCTGGATCAGGTCGTTCGCGCCGGTGTTGAGGAAGCGCTCGACCTGGTTGACGTCCTCGTTCAACAGCGCCATCAGCCGGCCGCTGCGCTCGCGCTCGATCACCGCCGGCGGCAGCTTCTGCAGGTGCCCGTACGCCGCCTGGCGCAGCGAATGCTGCAGCTCCTGCGCGAGGCCGCGCCACTTCACCGCGTACAGGTATTCGAACAGGGACTCGGCCACCCACACCACGATCGTCAGTGCCACCAGCACGTACAGCTGATGCAGCGGCTCGGCGAACCCGAGACGCGCGAGGAACGACGCCTGCCGGTTCACCACCACGTCGACGGCGACGCCGATCAGCAGCTCGGGCAGCACGTCGAACACCTTGTTGAGCACGGAGTACGCGCTCGCCTTCGCGATCTCGCGTCGATGCGGCCGGGCGAAGCCGGCGAGCCGGCGCAGCGGAGAGGCGGACATGGGGGATCCGGGAGCGGCCGCACGGTTCGCGGCGGGCGTCCAGTTTCCCACGGGCGTACACTGGGGCGATGCTGATCGCCTTCAACAAGCCCTACGGCGTGCTGTGCCAGTTCACCGACACGCGGGAGCCGCCCCGGCCGACGCTCGCCGGTTTCGAGTTGCCGCCCGACGTGTATGCCGCCGGCCGGCTCGACCAGGATTCCGAAGGCCTGCTGCTGCTGTCCGACGACGGCCCGCTGATCGCGCGGATCAGCTCGCCGAAGTTCCACTGGCCCAAGACGTATCTCGCGCAGGTCGAGGGTGAAGCGAACGACGAGCACCTGGCGGCCCTGCGCGCCGGGGTGAAGCTGTCGGACGGGATGACGCGTCCCGCGAAGGCGCAGCGCCTGATCGGCGCGCCCGACTGGCTGTGGCCGCGGCAGCCGCCGGTCCGGCACCGCAAGACGGTGCCGGAGAGCTGGGTCGAGATCACGGTCACCGAAGGCCGCAATCGCCAGGTGCGCCGGATGACGGCGGCCGTCGGCCTGCCGACGCTGCGCCTCGTGCGCATCGCCGTCGGCCCGCACCGGCTCGAAGGCCTCGCGCCCGGCCAATGGCGCGAACTCGTCCACTGAAATCTGCTCTGAGCAGATTAATTTAATTTGCTCAGAGCAGATTTTCCGATGGCCACGTTCAAGGACCACTTCTCGGCCCACGCCGCCGCCTATGCCCGGGCACGGCCGACCTACCCCGACGCCCTGTTCGACTGGCTCGCGGCGCAGTGCGATCGCCATGACCTCGCGTGGGACGCCGGCTGCGGCAACGGGCAGGCGAGCGTCGCCCTCGCGAAGCGCTTCGCACGGGTACACGCGAGCGATCCGAGCGCGACGCAGATCGCCTCGGCGCCGGCCGATCCGCGCGTCGCGTGGCGCGTCGAGCCGGCCGAGCAGTGTTCGCTCGCCGATGCGTCGGCCGATCTGGTCACGGTCGCGCAGGCGTACCACTGGTTCGACCACGAACGCTTCGCCGCCGAGGCGACGCGCGTGCTGCGCCCGGGTGGGGTGGTCGCGGTGTGGGCCTACGGCGTGTCGTCGGTCACGCCGGCGGTCGACGCCGCCGTCGCCGTGCTCTACGACGATGTGCTGGGGCCGTACTGGCCGCCCGAGCGGACCCATGTGGAGACCGGCTACCGCGACCTGCCGTTCCCGTTCGAACCGCTCCGTCCGCCGGCGTTCGAGATGTCGTGCGACTGGCCGCTCGAGGCGTACCTGGCCTACCTCGCGAGCTGGTCGGCGAGCCAGCGACACCTGGCGGCGACCGGCGTCGACGCGGTGGCCGCGGCCGCGCCGGGCATCGCCGCGGCGTGGGGCGAGCCGGCGGTGCGGCGCACGGTGCGGTGGCCGCTGTCGCTGCGGGCCGGGCGCCGCCCCGCGCCCTGACCGGTCGCTCCGACCGCGGCCGCGTCGCAACGTGAAACGGCGGCGCCGAGGCGCCGCCGTCCATTACACGGGAGCCGGTGCGGCCCCGGTCAGGCCGAAGCGGCCCCGTCGGCGCTCGCGCGCGACGAGCCGCGCGACGTCGACTTGCGCGCGGTCTTCTTCGCCGGCGCCTTGCGCGCGGACGACTTCGCCGCGGCCTTCTTCGCCGGCGCCTTGCGCGCGGCCGTCTTCTTCGTCGTGGCCTTCTTCGTCGTCTTCTTCGCGGCGGACTTCTTCGCGGTGGCCTTCTTCGCGACGACCTGCTTCGACGTGCGCTTCGTCGCCGCGTCCTTGCGCTTCTTGACGGCGTACACCGCCGCGCCGACCGCCGCGAGCGACGCGGCCGCGACCGCCGCGCCCACCGGATGCTTGCGCACGGCCTTCACCGCCGCGGTACCGCCCTTCTTGACGGCCGCGAGGCCGGCGCCGGCGCCGACGATCGCGCTCGCCTTGCCTGCGAGATCGGTGTCCTTCCAGACCTGCTTCGCGATCGCGCCGCCTTCGTTCAATTTGCCGAGCGCCTTCGCGCCTTTCTTGTTCAGCGTCGTCAGCGCGGTGGAAACCATTTCTTTGGTCTTGCTCATCGCAGCTCTCCGGGAAGTGTTCGATCGGGTTCGGTCTCAAGCCCGCCACAGCCTAGACCCGCGGGTGTGAACGGATCGCGGTGGCGGCGGCGGCCTCAGGTGCCGCGCGGCTTCGCGCGGTGCGTCGCGGCGGCGGTCCACGGGTCGTCGGGCCACGGGTGCCGGGGGTAGCGCCCTTTCATTTCCCGTCGCACTTCCGGGTAGGTGTTCGCCCAGAAGCTGCGCAGGTCGGCGGTGACCTGCAGCGGCTTGCCGCC
>CBIHMN010000053.1:0-10126 GCA_966211005.1 uncultured Arenimonas sp. | reverse complement strand
CGCAGTCGGCCTGCGTCGTGCGGATCGGTCGACGCGCGCTCATGAAGGTCGCCTGTCTTCCGAGTTTGCGCAGTTGCCCCGGCAGCAGGCAGTCGACGATCAGCAGGTCTTCGGCGTTGCGCACCGCGGCGACAGCAGGATTGACGGGCCAGCCGGCCACCGTCACGAGCAGCGCGGAAGACAGACAAACGAAGAGGCGGGTACGGACCGGACAGGCGGGTTGCGCGTTCATCATGCATGGCTCCGAAGGAAGCGATGCGACCCGCGCCGAGGCCCTTGCAGCGGCGCGCCAGCCGCTATACTCGCGCCGGAGTTATATCCGCATTCCAGGGGAAAAGCGATGGCGTTTTCCAGCAGCGCGGCGAACGGCCGACGGGCGGCCTCCCTTTTCTCCTCCACCGCGGCACACGCGATCGCATGCCTGCTGTTCGCGATCGCGGGACTCGGATGGAGCGGACAGTCGCTCGCGCAGAGCTGCGATTTCGTTTCGCTGACGCCCGCTACGCAGGTCAATGTCCCGGGCGGCACGGTGTCGTTCACGCTCGAGGCGCAGACCGCCTGCAATACGACCGTCGACATCACGCTCGGCATCGCGCCGGGCGAAACGACCGGCGGCGCGGCGATCACGCCGCCCACCGCGCCGACGATCGCGCTGGACACCCCCTACACGTTCGACGTGACGCTCGGCGGTCTGGAAGGCGGTTCGGGCACGGTCATCGCCACCTGCCTCAACGGCGGTTGCGCCGGCGACACGCTGTCGTTCAACTTCGCCACCACCGACATCGACTACCTCGCGATTCCACCGACCAGCCTGGTGGTGGCGGAAGGCGACGGCTTCACCATCGGCACGCACGTGGAGATCAACGGCGCGCCGACGACCGCGATCTCGACGGCGTTCTCGAACGTGACCACCGGCTTCAACTACGGCACCGTCGTGCCCGACGCCGGTGGCGATGCGATGTCCCCGACCATCAGCATCACCGGCGAAGGCTCGTTCGTGCTGCGCGGTACGCCGGTGTGTCCGGCCGCGGCGCCGATCCCGGGCTGTTCGGCGCTGCTGCCGGTCGACTTCAACGTACTGGTCGAAGGCACCTCCGTGACCGCGGTGGCGCCGACCAGCGTCACGATCCCGTCCGGGGACACCACGACGCTGACGGCGTACTTCGGCAGCCCGAGCGTGCCCGAACCCGACGGTTCCACCCTGACGTGGTCGGTGACGCAGCCCGCCGGCGGCGACGGCATCGTCACCGGCAATCCGGTCGCCGGCGGTGCCGGCGAAAGCACCGGCGACTTCACCGCGAGCGTGCCCGGCGTCTACACCGTCACGGCGTTCACGCCCGTCACCGCGTTCCTCCCGAACACGGCGAGTTTCACCGTCACCGTCACCGCCGTCCCCACGCTCTCCGTCGAGCAGGGCGACGGCCAGGTATCGCCGGTCGGCGTTCCTTTCCCCGACACCCTGATGGCGTTCGCCGACGACAGCGGCACCTCCCCGGTCGGGCTGCAGATCGACTGGACGCTGGTGAGCGGCAGCGCCACCTTCCCGGCCACGTCGCTCACCGACGGCGGCGGCAACGCCGAGATCACGGTGACGCCGACAGCGGTGGGACCGATCCAGATCGTCGCCTCGCGCTCGGATGCGCCGACGGCGACCGCGACGTTCAATCTCACCGCGACGGCGGGTACGCCGACGATCACCGCGGTCTCCGCCGACCCGGGCGCCGGGACCGTCGGCTCGCCGCAGGCGTTCACCGTACTGGTCGAGTCGGGCGGCCTCCCGGTCGTGGGCGGCACGGTCAGCTGGACGGCGACGGCGCCGTTCGCTCCCGCGTCCGGCACGTCGACGACCGACGCCTCCGGTGAGGCGACGGCGAGCTTCACGCCTTCGGCTGCGGGCAATTTCACCAATGTCGTCACCGCCACGTTCGACCAGGACGGCATCCCGTCCAGCGGCGACGAGGTGTCCTATTCGTTCGGCGCGAACGTCGCCGCGGTGCCCACGCTGGCGATCAACGCCGGCGACGGCCAGACCGGCGATGTCGGCACGGCCTACGCGACGGATCTCTCGGTGACCGCGCAGAATTCCGGCCTGCCGGCCGGCGGCGTCACGATCGACTGGGTCGTGACCAGCGGCTCGGCCACGATCGTCGCCAACGGTCCCACCGATTTCACCGGGGGCATGGCCAGCGCCACGGTCACGCCGACGGCGGCGGGTCCGATCACGATCACCGCCACGCGGCAGGACGCGCCGACGGCGACCGTCACCTTCAACCTCACCGCCAATGCGGTACTCGCCCTGACCGCGACCGCTGGCGACGGCCAGAGCGTCGACGTCGGCACGACCTACCCGACGCCGCTTCAGGTGCTCGCCGAGAACAGCGGACTGGGTGCCGGCGGCGTCGGCATCGCGTGGGCGGTCACGAGCGGAACGGCGACGATCGTCGCCAGCGGACCGACCGATGTGAACGGGATCGCGACCGCGACCGTGACGCCGACGTCCGTCGGCCCGATCACGATCACCGCGACGCGGTCGGACGACGCGTCGGTGTTCGTCACCTTCAATCTGACCGCCACGGCGGTCGAAACACTGGCGATCGCCGGCGGCAACGGCCAGACCGGCCCGGTCGGTACCGCCTATCCCGTCCCGCTCTCGGTGCTCGCCGAGGACAGCGGCGTGGCGGCGACCGGCATCGGCATCGACTGGCTCGTGACGTCCGGCAACGCGACGCTGACCGCGGCGACGACCACCGACGGCACCGGCACCGCGACCAATACGGTGACGCCCACGGCGGCGGGGCCGATCACGATCACGGCCTCGCGGCAGGACGCGCCGACGGTGACGGTCACGTTCAACCTCACCGCGACGGCGCTGCCCTATGCGCTCTCGGCCGTGTCGGCCAACCCGGCCGCGGGTACGGTCGGCGCCCCGGTCACGTTCACCGTCGCGCTCGACCAGGGCGGCACGCCGCTGCCGGCCGAGACGATCAGCTGGAGCGCCGGCGCACCGTTCGCGCCGGCGAGCGCGACGTCCGCGACCGATGGTGCGGGCGAGGCCAGCGCGACCTTCACCGCGTCGGCGGCCGGAACGTTCCCGGGCGCGATCGTCGCCACCTACGACCCCGACGGCGTGCCCGCCAGCGGCGACGAAGTCGTCTACGCGTTCGACGCGAACATCGCCGCGGTGCCGACCCTGGCGATCGCCGGCGGCAACGGCCAGACCGCCCAGGTCGGCACGGCGTATCCCGTCCCGCTCTCGGTGCTCGCCGAGGACAGCGGCGTGGCGGCGACCGGCATCGGCATCGACTGGCTCGTGACGTCCGGCAACGCGACGCTGACCGCGGCGACGACCACCGACGGCACCGGCACCGCGACCAATACGGTGACGCCCACGGCGGCGGGGCCGATCACGATCACGGCCTCGCGGCAGGACGCGCCGACGGTGACGGTCACGTTCAACCTCACCGCGACGGCGCTGCCCTATGCGCTCTCGGCCGTGTCGGCCAACCCGGCCGCGGGTACGGTCGGCGCCCCGGTCACGTTCACCGTCGCGCTCGACCAGGGCGGCACGCCGCTGCCGGCCGAGACGATCAGCTGGAGCGCCGGCGCACCGTTCGCGCCGGCGAGCGCGACGTCCGCGACCGATGGTGCGGGCGAGGCCAGCGCGACCTTCACCGCGTCGGCGGCCGGAACGTTCCCGGGCGCGATCGTCGCCACCTACGACCCCGACGGCGTGCCCGCCAGCGGCGACGAAGTCGTCTACGCGTTCGACGCGAACATCGCCGCGGTGCCGACCCTGGCGATCAACAGCGGCGATGGCCAGACCACGCCGGTCGGCACGACCTACCCGGCCGTGCTGTCGGTGCTCGCCGAAGACAGCGGCGTCCCGGCCGCCGGTGTCGTCATCGACTGGGTGGTCACCGGCGGCACCGCGACGATCGTTCCGAGCGGTCCCACCGACGCGGTGGGCGAAGCCCACCTGAGCGTGACACCGACCTCCGTCGGCGCGATCACCATCACCGCGACACGGCAGGACGCGCCGGCCGCGACGGTCACGTTCAACCTGACGGCGACCGCGTTGCCGAAGACGCTGACGGCGGTGACGCCGAACCCGGCGTCGGGCGTGGTCGGCACGCCGATCGACTTCACCGTACTGCTCGAGCAGGCGGGCGTGCCGCAGGCGGGCGGCCTGATCGCCTGGACGGCCACCGCGCCGTTCGCGCCGGCGAACGCCTCGGTCGGCACCGACGCGTCCGGTGAAGCCACGGCGACCTTCACCCCGTCGGCGGCCGGCACGTTCACCGGCGCGGTCACCGCGCTCTACGACGGCGACGGCGTGCCGGCGTCGGGCGACGAACTGTCGGTGGTGTTCGACGTCGACGTGACCGCGGTCGCCTCGCTGGCGATCACCGGCGGTGACGGCCAGGCGGCGCTCACCGGCACCGCGTTCGCGCAGCCGCTGCAGGTCCTGGCCGAAGACAGCGGCGTACCGGCGGCCGGCGTCACGATCGACTGGGTCGTGGTGTCGGGCAGCGCGACCCTCGTTCCCGGGGCGGCGACGGACGCCGCCGGCGGTTCCAGCGCGACCGTCACTGCCGGCGCGCCCGGCCCGATCGTGATCACGGCCACGCGCGCCGACGACGCGACCGCGCAGGTCACGTTCAACCTCACCTCCACGGCCGCCGCGCATCTGCTGGCCCGGGTGTCGCCGAATCCGGCGACGTCCACCGTCGGCGTCGCGTTCCCCGTGACCGTCGAGCTGACGCAGGGCGGCGTTCCGGTCGCCGGGGCCACGGTGCAATGGAACGCGGGGGCCTCCCTCGCGCCGACGACGGCGTCGTCGATCACCGACGCGGCCGGCCGGGCGACCACATCGTTCACATCGTCCGCGGCAGGAACCTTCGCGAACGCGATCGTCGCGGGCGTCGACCCCGACGGCGTGCCCGCCAACGGTGACGAGGCGACGGTGGCATTCGACGTCGACATCGCGGCCGTGGCTTCCCTCGCGATCGCCGGCGGCGACGGCCAGTCCGCGCTGCCCGGCACGACCTTCGCCGCGCCGCTGCAGGTGCTCGCGGAAGACAGCGGCACGCCCGCGGCGGGCGTCGGCATCACGTGGACGCTCGTCAGCGGCAGCGCGACGATCGCTCCCGCCGGGCCCACCGACCCGACGGGCACGGCGAGCGCCACTCTCACCGCCGGCGCGGTGGACGGTCCCGTCGTGATCTCCGCGACGCGGCAGGATGCGCCGGGCGCGACGGTCACCTTCAACCTGACGGTTTCCGCGCTGGGCACGCTGGTCGTCGTCGAAGGCGACGACCAGACGCTGCTGGCCGGCATCCCGTCCGACCCGCTGCAGGTGGAACTGCGCGACGGGGGCGGCGCTCCGGTCGCCGGCGCCACGATCACCTGGTCCACGACCGCGGGCACGCTCGCTTCGGCCACGAGCGTCACCGACGCCTCGGGCATCGCGAGCAACACGGTGACGACGAACACGGTCGGCGAAGTTCAGGTGACCGCGGCGTCGCCGCTGGCCGGCGCGCCGGCGGTGTTCGCGCTCAACGGCGGGCTGTCGAACCTCGGCGGGCTCGACCCGGTGCAGCAGCAGGTCGTCGAGGCGATTGACGAGCTGTGCCCGGCGCTGGCGGCGCTGCCGTCGCCGACGCCTGCAGAGGCCGACCTGCTCGCCCGGTGCCGCGAACTCACGGACGCCGGCGGCATCGACCCCGACGCGACGGTCATCGCGCTGGACGAACTGATGACGGACGTCGCGCTGGCGCAGGGCCAGGCGGCGCTGCTGGCGCTGCAGGCGCAGTTCCAGAACCTGAAGGCGCGCATCGCCGCGCTGCGCAGCGGTACGCGCGGCACCAGCTTCGGCGGCCTCGCGGTGAACACGTCGACCGGGCCGATGTCGCTCGAAACGCTCGCCTCGGCGTTCACCGCCGAAGACGAACCGGAAGCGCCCGCGGGCGAGGCCGGCACCGATTTCGATCGGTGGGGCTTCTTCGCCGCGGGCACCATCGGGCGCGGCGAGCAGGACGAAGGCAGCGTCGATCCGGCGTTCGACTACGACATCGAAGGGCTCACGGCGGGCTTCGATTACCGCAAGAGCGACAATCTGGTCTTCGGCGGGGCCTTCGGTTACACACGACAGGACACCGCGTTGCCGGATCACGGCGGCAGCGTCGACACGACCGGCTGGACGCTGTCCGGGTACGGCACGTGGTACACGAAGGACAGCTGGTACGCCGACGGCGTCGTGACCTTCGGGCGCAACGACTACGACCTCGTGCGCCACATCGACTACACCGTGCCGCTGGCGGGCGGCGGCACCCGCACGATCGCCCAGACGGCGCGCGCGAACGCCGCCGGCGACCTGCTGCAGGGCGCCTTCACCTTCGGGCGCGATTTCAACCGCGGCGCACTCGGCATCGGCCCGTACGCGAAACTGCTCTACACGCGCGTGAGCCTCGACGCGATCGAGGAGCAGCTCGACGCCGGCGAACTCGGGCACGGCCTCGGCCTGCGGGTGGAAGAGCGCGAGCTGACGTCGCTGGCATCGGTGATCGGCGGCAAGCTCACCTACACGCACAGCACCGACTGGGGCGTGCTGATGCCCCACCTGCAGCTCGAATGGGAACACGAGTTCAAGGACGACCCGCAGGCGATCGAAGCGCGCTTCCTGCACGACCCGACGTCGACGCCGATGTTCGTGCGCGGCGACGCGATCGACACCGACTACTTCCGCCTCGGGCTCGGCCTGTCCATGGTGCTCAGCCGCGGCCGCTCGGGTTTCCTGTACTACGAACAGGTGCTCAGCCGCGACGGCGTGTCACAGTACAACCTGGCCCTCGGACTGCGGCTGGAGTTCTGACCAGATGATCGAATTCGGGCACCTGAGCCACGTCGGCCTGCGCCGGGAGCTGAACGAGGACACGTACTTCGGCGACGCCGAACTCGGCCTGTGGCTCGTCGCCGACGGGATGGGCGGCCATGAATTCGGCGAAGTGGCCAGCGCGCTCGCCCGCGACGCGGTCGTGCGCGAGGTGCGCGCGGGCCGTCCGCTCGCCGAGGCGATCCGCCGCGCCGACGAGGACATCATCCGCCACAGCCGGCAGCGCGCCGAAAGCCTGCCGATGGGGACGACGATGGTCGCGCTGCGGCTGCAGGACCATCGTTTCGAACTGGCGTGGGTCGGCGACAGCCGCGCCTACCTGTGGAACGAACAGCTGCGGCAGCTGTCGTCCGACCACAGCTACGTGCAGGAGCTGATCGACCAGGGCGCCATCACCGCCGAACAGGCGCGGGCGCACCCGCATCGCAACGTGGTGACGCAGGCGCTCGGCGTCACCGATCCGCAGAACCTCAAGGTCGAGACGCTGGCCGGCGACCTGCGCCCGGGCCAGCAGCTGCTGCTGTGCAGCGACGGCCTGACCGAGGAAGTGGACGACGCGACGATCGGCTCGCTGCTCGCGCGCACCGACCTGTCGGCGCAGGAATGCGTGGACCACCTGGTATCGGCCGCGCTCGACGGCGGCGGCTCCGACAACGTGACCGTGCTGTTGCTGCGGCGGACCTGACGGACCGCGATGCGCGTCAACCCGCCGGCGGCGCCGGCGGCAGTGCCGGCGACTCCCCGGCCTCTCCCGCGACCGCGGCGTCCTGCAGCTGCAGCAGATAGGCGTCGGTGCCGTCGACCGCGAGCCCCTTGCGGATGAGGAAGCGGCACTGCACCCAGCTGCCGCGCTCGCACAGCTCGTACGCATTGCGGCGATAGAACGCGACGATGCCGGCGATGCCGGCGCGCGCGCGCGCGTTTTCGGGGGCGAGCGCGAGCGCACGGCGGTAATAGCCGAGCGCGCTGTCGTCGTCCGGGTAATCGAGCTTGCGTCCGAAGTCGGGACCCTTCGCGGTGCCGTATTCCAGCAGCTGGTCGCCGGCGTTGAGCAGCCGCTCCAGTTCGCCATCGGTCGGCGCGTCGATCGGGGCGGGCATCTCGAACCCTTCGGGCAGCGGGCCGGCCTCCGGCGTCGCCGGGGTCGCGGCCTGCACCGGGCCGGTCGCGGTGGTGGCGACCGCGGCCGGGTCGGCCGGCGGATCGGGTGACAGCGCGACCCACGCGCCCGTCGCGACCGCCAGCAGCGCCACCGCGCCGACCACCGGCCACAGCCATGCGGGCCGCCGGCTGCCATCGCGATCGCCGGCGCTGATGCGCGTGCGCTGCTGCGTCGCCGATCCGCCCGAGTGCCGGCCCGCGCCCTTGCGCTGGCTGGTCTCCTGCATGATCGCGCCCTGCGGCGCGGCGGCGACGACGCGGCCCATCGCCTCGATGAATGCGGCGCCGTTGTTGTAGCGCTCGCCCGCCAGCTTCGCCATCAATCCGTCGATCAGCGGCTGCAGCCACTCGTACTTTTCCGACAGCGTCGGCACCGGATGCGTCACGTGCATCAGCGCGACGGTGAACGGGTCGCCGGACTGGTACGGCGGATGGCCTTCGAGCATCTCGAACAGCACCGTGCCGAGGCTGTAGAGGTCGGACCGGCCGTCGACCGGCTCGCCGCGCGCCTGTTCCGGACTCATGTAGTCCGGCGTGCCGATCGACGCGCCCGCGACGGTGGAACTGTTGCTGCCGTCCATGGCCTTGGCGATGCCGAAATCGGCGAGTACCACGCGGCCGTCGTTGCGGAACAGCACGTTGCCCGGCTTGACGTCGCGGTGGACGAAACCCTTCTCGTGCGCGAAGTCGAGACCCTGCGCGATGTCGGTGACGATGTCGAGGATGTGCCCGACGCTGAGCCCGCCGTCGTGGATGCGTTCCTTCAGCGTGCCGCCGGGGATGTACTCGGCGGCGAGGTAATACACGCCCGCGTGGCTGCCGATGTCGTAGACGGTGACGAGGTTCGGATGCTGCAGCTTCGCGGTGATCTTGCCTTCGACCAGGAAGCGGCGCGCGAACTCGGCGTTGGACGCCAGCGCCGGCGACATCACCTTCAGCGCCACCTCGCGCTCGAGCGATTCCTGCATCGCCAGGAAAACGGAGGCCATGCCGCCCTCGCCGATCGGCCGCAGGATGCGATAGCCGGGGATGTCGATGTCGACCGAAGTCAGCAGGACGGTGGCGTTCAACTCGACCTCGGCGGCAGGGGTCCGGGGCGATTATCCACGACTCGGCCTCAGGCGACGGCTTCCGGGGCGACGGCCGCCGCCGGCCAGAGCTCGCGCCCCGATTTCCCGGCGATGCGCGCCATCCGCGCCGCATGCTCGGCGCGCTCGGACGGATCGGCGCGCAGTACGCGACGGGCCATGGGCGCGAGTCCGGGCTCGAACCGCACGACCGCGGCCGATTCGTCCCCGGTGGCGAGCCCGAGATCGCCCTGCCCCGACGTCATGCCCAGGTACACGTCGGCGAGCAGTTCGGCGTCGAGCAGCGCGCCGTGCAGCTTGCGATGGGCGTTGTCGACGCCGAGGCGCCGGCAAAGCGCATCGAGCGAATTGCGCTGTCCCGGCCAGCGCTCGCGCGCCATCGCCAGCGTGTCGAGCACCGTCGCGTGGTCGGTGATGCGCCCGTAGTGCGCGCCGGCCAGCGACAGTTCGTAGTCGAGGAAGCCGACGTCGAAGCTCGCGTTGTGGATGATCAGTTCGGCACCGGCGATGAATTCGACGAGTTCGTCGACCGCGGCGGCGAACGGCGGCTTGTCGCGCAGGAAGTCCAGCGTCAGGCCCGTCACTTCCTGCGCGCCCGCTTCCATCTCGCGGCCCGGATTGAAATAGCGATGGAAATGCCGGCCGGTCGGCCGCCTGGCGACCAGCTCGAGGCAGCCGATCTCGACGATGCGGTTGCCCTTCTCCCACGCCAGGCCGGTGGTTTCGGTATCGAGCACGATCTGGCGCATCAGGAGCGGAACCTCTCGGCTTCGGCGCGCGCCAGCCGGTCGACGCGTTCGTTCTCGACATGGCCGGCGTGGCCCTTCACCCACTTCCATTCGATCCGGTGCGGCGCCGCGGCGGCATGCAGGCGCTGCCACAGATCCTGGTTCTTCACCGGCGTGCCGCCGGCCGTCTTCCAGCCGCGTCGCACCCAGTTCGGCAGCCATTCGGCGATGCCCTTCTGCACGTACTGCGAATCGGT
>CBIHMN010000052.1:0-10221 GCA_966211005.1 uncultured Arenimonas sp. | reverse complement strand
TACTTCACCGTCGCGACGCGCGAGGCGCGGCTGGCGTGCCTGGGCGACGCGCGATCGGTCGTGATTCCCGGTGGGCACCATCTGCACATGGAGCAGCCGGACGCGGTCGCGGGACCGCTGCTCGCGTTCCTTGCCGCCGGCTAGCGCGGCGCGGCCACCACCTGCGGCTGCAGGCTCAGCGACACCAGCGTGCGGCCTTCCATGTCCGGCCGGAAATTGGCGACCACGCCGCGCGCGCCCTTGCGGAAGCCGAGCATCGCGCCCTCCGCGCCGAGCATCGACACGGTTTCTTCCCAGCCACGCTCGGACTGCGCGGCGCGGAAACGTTCGTACAGCGGCGTCATCGCCTCGTCGCTGCGCAGCACCACCGACCGCGACGGGCCCATCGTCGTCACCGACACCACCGCGTAGCGCTCCGGCAGCAGGATGTCCGGCGGGAAATCGTCAGGGAGGCGGACATCGGCGCCGGCCGCGCGGCGGATCTCGCCCGCGGTGGCCGTGACCGTGGCCGCGTCGGCGGCGCCGCGCGCCGTGTCGACCAACGCCTCGGACGCGTCGGGCGTGCGGGCGCAGCCGGCCAGCAGCGCGACCGCGCACGACAGTGCGGCCACGACGGCGGTGAGGGACGCGGACGCAGGCGCGGCAGCGGTTCGGGACATCGGCACACCGGTTCAGGGGGCCCGCCGGTGCGGGCGCTTCAGCCGGTCAAACGCGACAGTTCCGCCTTCAAGGCCAGTCCGTCGCCGCGCAGATAATCGCGTTCGGCCCGCCAGTCGGGGCGTCGTGCTTCGACTTCGCGCCAGAACGCGCGCGAGTGGTCGGCGTGGATCAGGTGGCAGAGCTCGTGCACGAGCACGTACTCGAATGCCGACGGGCGGCCGAGCACGAGGGCGAGATCGAGCGACACGGCACCCGACGGGCTCAGCGAGCCCCAGATCGACGACAGCCGGCGCAGCCCGATCGCGCGTGGCGGCCGCGGCAGGCCGGGCAGCCAGCGCGGCATCCACGCGCCCAGATCGGTGCGCGCCTGCTGCAGGTAGAACTCGCGCAGCGCGGCGCGGGCCTGCGCGTCGCCGGCGCGCGCGGGCAGCTGCAGTTCGATGCCGTGCTCGCCGAGCGTGACGCGGGCGAAGCGGCCGTCGCGCCACGACAGCGGCACGTCGACGCCGCGCAGCGGCAGCGCGCCGGTGTCGTCGCGCCCGAACGGCGGCGCCGGCGGCGGCCGTTCCGCCAGCTGCGCGGCGAGCCAGTCGCGGTGTTCGTCGAGGAACGCGAGCGCGCTGCGGGTGGACGCGCGCGGCGGCAGCGTCAGGCGCGGGCCCCTGTCCGACACGAGCAGCCGGAGCCGCCGCGCGCGCGGGTCGCGCACCCAGCGCACGTCGACGGTGGTGCCGTCGGCGAGCCGCAGGCCGACGGTTTCTTCGGCGGGCGGGGCGGGACGGAACAGGCGCAGGCGCATGCGACGACTCTAGCGCGCGGGGCGGGCCGTGGTCGCCTCGCCTAGGCTTCGGCGCGGCTGAACCTGAGCGCCGACTCGAGCACCGCGAACAGCCGGTGCAGCTCGCCGGCCATCAGCGCGAAGCGGGCGTCGAGCTCGTCGCGCAGCGAATCGCGCTCGGTGTTCTCCAGCGCGTCGACGGCGCCGTCGAGGAACTTCAGCTTGCGCACGACGAGGTCCTCGCCGAGCACGAACGAGACGTGGTCGTCGAGCACCAGTGCGAGGCGACTGGCCTGCTTGCCGGCTTCGAGGTGCTTGCGGATCTCGTCGTTCTGCAGCTCGTGCTTCGTGCAGCGCACGACCGCGCCGCCGTCGACCGGGTCGCGCAGTTCGCATTCGTCGCCGAGCGCGAGCCCGGGGGGCAGCGGCTCGCCGGCGAGCCAGCCGGTGAGGATCGCGCGCACCGACGCCTCGGCGTTCAGCGGCAGCGCCGGGAAGCTGCCGAGCGCGGTGCGCAGTTCGCTGACGAGGTTCTCGGCCGACTTGCGCGAACTGCTGTCGACGGCGAGGAAGCCGTGCGCCAGGTCGAGGCTGGCGCCGGTGCGCACCGGGCGCACGAACGCGCGCGGGAGCATCTCCAGCACCAGGTCCTCTTTCAGGCGCTTGCGCGCGCGGCCGCCTAGCTTGCGGCCTTCCTTCTCCTCCAGTTCGGTGATCTTGCGGCCGAGCGCGTCGTTCACCACCGCGGACGGCAGCAGGCGCTCCTCGCCGCCGAGCGTGATCCACAGCGCGTCGCCGACGCGGTGGCTCAGCGCCGGCTCGTCGCGGCCGAACGGCGACACGAAGCCGCGCGTGGACAGCTCCGACGGGCCGACCGGACGCAGGCGCGCCTCTTCCAGTCGGGCATCGAGGTCGGCGAAGACGGGGGCGAGGGAGGCGGGAAAGCGGAAGAACGTCAGGTTTCTGAAGAACATTTAATTTGCTCTGAGCAAGTTTTTTCAGCCGAGCCAGGCGCGGGCGTCGGGGAGGGCGTCGGCGCCGCGGCGGCCGAGCGCGAGGAAGTCGAAGAGGGTCGGGTCGGCGAGCTGCGCGGGGCGGACGTCGGCGAGCGCGCGGGCGATGGTGTCGATGCGGCCCGGCGACTCCTTCTCCCACGCGGCGAGCATGCGTCCCACCTGCCGGCGCTGCAGGTTCTCCTGCGAGCCGCACAGCGTGCACGGGATGATCGGGAACTGCTTCCAGTCGGCGTAGGCGGCGATGTCGGCTTCGCGCACCGTCGCCAGCGGCCGGATGACCACGTGCTCGCCGTCGTCGCTGCGCAGCTTCGGCGGCATCGTCGCCAGCTTCGAATGGAAGAACAGGTTCATGAAGAAGGTCGCGACCAGATCGTCGCGGTGGTGCCCGAGCGCGATCTTGGTGAAGCCGTGCGCCTTCGCGTGCGCGTACAGCGCGCCGCGCCGCAGCCGCGAGCACAGCGAGCACATCGTCGCGCCTTCCGGCACCACCCGCTTCACGACGGAATAGGTGTCCTGTTCGACGATGGTGAACGCGACGCCGAGCGCGCGCAGGTAATCGGGCAGCACGTGCTCGGGAAACCCGGGCTGCTTCTGGTCGAGGTTCACCGCGACCAGTTCGAAGCGCACCGGCGCCTTGCGCTGCAGCTGCAGCAGCAGGTCGAGCAGCGTGTAGCTGTCCTTGCCGCCGGACAGGCACACCATCACCCTGTCGCCGTCCTCGATCATCCCGTAGTCGGCGATCGCCTGGCCCACCTGCGCGCGCAGGCGCTTGGCGAGCCGCTGGCGCTCGTGGCCGAGCCGGCGCGGCACGGCGGCCGGCGTCGGCGAGGCGACCGGCGGCGCGTCGGCGAGCAGTTGCAGGGGGAGCGGAACGGGCGACATCGGGGCGGACGCGGAAGCGGTGGGGCCGCGCAGTTTACCCCTGTCGCGCCCGTCGCCGCGGCGCTAAGCTCGATCGCACGGAGGAAACCGCGATGAATCCGGAAGATCCCGCCAGGATCGCCGCCCAGCTGGTCGAGCTCCGCCTCGAACATCGCGACCTCGACGACGCGATCGCGCGCCTCGCCGCGTCGATCGAATCCGACGAGCTCACCGTGAAGCGCCTGAAGAAGCGCAAGCTGCGGCTGAAGGACATGATCGCCGCGCTCGAGAGCCGCCTCATCCCCGATCTCGACGCCTGACGCCGCGCCCGCCCGGACGGCCGCTCGCCCGCGGCGCCGCCGTTATCCGGATTCACCACGCCGGACACCACCGGGGCCATCGTCCGGGCATATGATCGCGCCGTGGCCTCGGCCACACCATCAATTCGACCTTGCAACGCGTCACAGGGGAAAACCATGGAAGCACTCACCAGAACGCTGCTCGGCACGGCGATCGCCGCGCTGTTCGCCACGCCACTCGCCAACGCCGGGACCTCGCTCCCGCCTTCACAGCATCTGTCGGCCGCCGCCCGCAAGGCGGCGCCCATCCAGCCCGCCGCGCCGACCGACCGGCTCGTCGTCAAGTTCCGCGATGACGTGCCCGCGACCGGGCGCAGCAACGCGATGGCGCGCGTGGCCGCGTCGAACGGCATGAAGGCCCAGGTCGGCCGTCGCCTGGCCGTGGGCGCCAACGTCGTGCGCCTCGACCGCAAGCTCGACCACGTACGGGTCGCGGCCCTGCTCGCGCAGCTGCGTGCCGATCCGGCCGTGGAATACGCCGTCGTCGACCGGATGATGCATCGGCTGGAAACGCCGCCGGCGCCGCCGTCGCTGCTCTTCGCGCCGACCGACCCCGATTACGCGACCGACCAGTGGCACTACCACGACCCGGTCGGCGGCATCAACGCCGAAGGCGCATGGGACGTGGTGCGCGGCGCGGGCGCCGTGGTCGCGGTGCTCGACACCGGCATCACCGACCACCCCGACCTGATCGGGAACACGCTCGCGGGCGGTTACGACTTCATCAGCGACGGCGCCGTCGGCGGCGACGGCGGTGGCCGCGACAGCGACCCGCACGATCCGGGCGACTTCGTGGCCGCCGAGCAGTGCGGCAGCGGCTCGACGGAAGAGGCGTCGTCGTGGCACGGCACGCACGTCGCCGGCACGGTCGCCGCCACCGCCAGCAACGGCATCGGTGGCACCGGCGTCGCCTTCAAGGCCAAGGTGCTGCCGGTCCGCGTGCTCGGCAAATGCGGCGGCTACAACTCCGACATCGCCGACGCGATCGTCTGGGCTTCGGGCGGAACGGTCCCCGGGGTGCCGATGAACGCCAATCCGGCCGAGGTGATCAACATGAGTCTCGGCGGCGGCGGCTCGTGCGATCCGATGACGCAGGAAGCGATCAACACCGCTGTCGCCAACGGCAGCGTCGTCGTCGTGGCGGCGGGCAATTCGTATTCGAGCGTCGAGGACTTCTCGCCGGCGAGCTGCCAGAACGTGATCACCGTCGCATCGAACGACCAGAACGGCGCGCGCTCGTATTTCTCGAACGCGGGCGGCCTGATCGACGTCGCGGGGCCGGGCGGTTCGCCGGGCATCCATTCGACGGTCAACGCCGGCGCGACCGTACCCGGCGCGCACGTCTACGGCACGATGCAGGGCACCTCGATGGCGGCGCCGCACGTCGCCGGCATCGCGGCGCTGATGCAGGCGCTGGATCCGAATTCGCCCGCGCGCGTCGAGGAACTGCTCAAGGCCACCGCCCGGGCGATGCCGGGCGCCGCCTGTCCGGGCACCTGCGGTGCGGGCCGGGTGGACGCGTCGGCGGCGATCGACGCGGTCCTCGGCGTGGTGCCGCTCGCGGCGCCGACGGTCCTGCGCAACGGCGTGACGCAGTTCGTGCCGGAAGGCGCGAAGGGTTCGCGGGCGCGCTACATCTTCTACACGTACAACACGCTCAACAACCTCAAGTTCGCGCTCGCCGGTGGCACGGGCAACGCCGATCTGTACGTCCGTTACGGCGCGATGCCGACGACCACGACCTACGACTGCCGTTCCGATGCCGCCGGCAACCTGGAGTCGTGCCCCATCGCCTCGCCGCTTGCCGGCAAGTACTACGTGATGGTCCGCGGCGGGGCCGCGCACGCCGGCGCCCGGCTGACGGCCAGCTACAACGGCAACACGTGGGAGAACCGCACCGACACTCCGATCCGTGACGCCGGTACCTGGGCCACGTCGCAGCTGTTCGTGCAGAAGCGCGCCGGCAACGCCTCGTCGGCGGCCCCGGTGACGGTGGTGCTGCAACACACGTGGGTCGGCGATCTGTCGGCGACGCTGCAGGCACCGGACGGCACGCAGTACCCGCTGTTCGCCCAGGGCGGGCGCAGCGGCTCCGCGCTCAACGAGACCTTCCTCGTGAACCTGTCGAGCGAAGCGAAGAACGGCACCTGGACCCTGCTCGTCAAGGACCACGCCGGCGTGGACGTCGGCCACATCGACAATTTCCGCATGAAGCTCTGACCCGCGGTCGCGGCACCCGGCCCTCCTTCGGCGACGAAGGAGGGCCTTCCCCGCCGGTCAGGGCTGCGCGACGCGGCTCACCGCTTCCGGCGACAGCTTCGAGATCGTGTGCCGCAGCTCGCGGTTGAGCACGACCTTCGCGTCCTTCTCCCACGCCATCAGCTGCTCGTCGAAATCGAGCTTGCCGTTCTCGGCGACCCACACGAGCTTGAGCTCGCGCAGCTTGCCGATGAAGCCGCGGAACAGCGAGCGGTCGAAGAACTCGGGCGCCGCCGGCGCGTACAGCAGGCTCAGGCGCTGCGCGGTGAGCTGGCACAGCGATTCCAGTTCGCCGGCGCTGAGCGTGCGCGGGCCGTTCTTCACCAGCGTCGTGATCGCGATGAAGTAGCGCTCGAACGCCTGCTGCAGGCTGTGGCTGATCGCGCGCAGGCGGAACACCTCGTCGGTCTGTCCCGGCCCGCGCGAGATGATGCCGCCTTCGTCGTCGTTGGCGACGTGCAGCAGGCCCTCGGCGATGAACAGGTCGACGGTGGCGTCCAGGCGCTCGGCGAAACCGTCGGCATCCCACGGCAGGAACAGTTCCTCCTGCACGAACGGATAGATCGTGCGGCCGAGACGCAACAGACCGGCGCGGCTCATCCGCCGGTTGTTCTGGAAGCACAGCGCGACCCAGCTCGCGGCCACGAACAGGTGCAGCACGTTGTTGCGGAAATAACTCTGCAGCACCGCCGTCTCGCCTTCCATCGACAGCACGTCGCCCAGCGGATGCACGGTACGCACCAGCACGCCGATCTTCTCGCCGTGGGCGATGATCTCGGCCGGCGACAGCGCGGTGACGGTGACGCGGTCGGAATAGGGCAGCTCCGCCAGCAGCTTGCGGCTCAGCGCCAGCTGCGCGAGCAGGTCGGCTTCCGACATCGCGTGCTTGGGCGTCGACAGCAGCGTCAGCGCCAGCAGGTTCACCGGGTTCACGTCCGCCGCGCGGTTGACGTTGACCTGGATGCGCGTGGCGATGTCCTCGACCGCGTCGCTCAGCCATGCCGGCTTCTCCGCGCCCGCGTCGGCGCGCCAGTCGGGCGCATGCTTCGACAGCACCGCGTCGAGGAAGATCGGCTCGCCGAAGTTCACCGCGACCTTGCCGTAGTGCTGGCGCAGGATGCCGGCGCCGGCCTTCAGCAGCGCCCACATGGTTTCCTTTTCCTTCGGCTGCCCGCTGAGTTCCTCGAGGTAGCTCTTGCCCTCGATCAGCTTCTCGTAGCCGATGTACACCGGCTGGAACACCACCGGCCGCCGCGGCGCGCGCAGGAACGCCTTGAGCGTCATCACGATCATGCCGCCCTTCGGCGCCAGCAGCCGGCCGGTGCGCGAGCGGCCGCCCTCGATGAAGTACTCGAGCGAGAACCCCTCGCCGACGAGCTGCGCCACGTATTCGCCGAGCACCGCCGCGTACAGCGCGTTGCCGCGGATCGAACGGCGGATGAAGAACGCGCCGCCGCGCCGCAGGATCGAGCCCAGCACCGGCATGTTGAGGTTGATGCCGGCGACGATGTGCGGCGGCACGATGCCCTTCGTGTACAGCAGGTAGCTCAGCAGCAGGTAATCCATGTGGCTGCGGTGGCTGGGCACGTAGATCACCTCGTGCCCCGGCGCGACCTGCTTGAGCGTGTCGAGATGGTTCACGACGACGCCGTCGTAGATCCGGTTCCAGAACGACGTCAGCGCGAACGACGCCGAGCGCACCACCGGATTGGAGTAGTCGGCGGCGATCTCCCACGCGAAGGCGTGCGCCTTCTTCCACGCCTCGAGGTATTCGGTGCTGTCGCGGCGGGCCTGGTCGGCGATGGCCTTGCGCACCGGTTCGGCGTCGAGCACGCGGTCCACGAGCAGGCGCCGCGTCGACAGGTCGGGGCCGATCACCGCGGTCTTGATGCGCCGGAAATGCGCCCGGAGCACGCGGCCGACCTTGCGCACCTGCAGCTCGTGCGGCAGGTCCTCGCCGAGGATTTCCCAGACGCGCACGCCCGGCGAGAACTGCACGACGGTGTCGCGGCCGTTGAGCAGGATCGCCAGCAGGCGGCGGAAGCGGCCGACCAGCGCCCAGTTCTCCGAGAACAGCACCGAGAACCAGCCCGACTGCCGGTGCGGCGCGCGGCCGACGAAGATCGACACCGGCACCAGCTGCACGTCCTGGTCCGGGTACAGCCGGTGCGCGCGCAGCAGCTGCGACAGGCCATCGGAATGCGTGCGGTTCTTCGGCCGGCCGAACAGCCCGGCGCGGCGGCGCGACAGCGCGACGTACGCGCGCTTGCGACCGAGCGGGTCGCCGGGCAGCGCCGCCAGCGGCGACGGCAGGCCGGCCTCGCGGCAGGCGCGGTCGAGGATCAGCGCGTTCGACAGCCCGTAGTGCTCGATCACGTAGCAGACCGGGCGGTCGAGCGAGAACGGCGGCACCTCCGGCTCACGCTTGATCGTGATCCACGGCGCCAGCAGCTTTTCCATCAGCCGCGCCCAGAGGGGCGGGCGGCCGGGCCGGGCCGGCGGAGTCTGGCCCGGGGTGTCGAAGGCGTCCATCGTGGAGCCTCAGCCGGCGCCGGGAGCGGCGGTGGCCGCCGCCGTGTCGACCGCGGCGGGCGCCGCGTCCAGCTCGGCCAGATCGGCCTCGGCCTCGCGCACCGCTTCGGCGCTGTACCAGCCGCCGTCGCGGCGCACCATCTCCAGTTCGAAGCGGTGCGTGCGGTCGAGCAGCGGATAGGTGACTTCCACCGTGGCGGTGTCGTCCGTGCTCTGCAGGACCTTGGCCTGCACGCCGGCGAGGCTGTGGTCGACGTCGAGCCCGTAGATGCCGAGGACCTCCTTCACGCCGCGCAGGGCGATGCCGCCTTTCTCCAGCGCCGGCTTCATCGGCAGCGCCCGGGCCTGCTCCAGCGTCGGCAGGTCGATCTCGCGCGCGGTGCGGGACAGCACCGCGACCGCGCGGCGGGCCCGCGCGCGGTCGGTGAACAGCGCCGGCTTCAGCCACTGCATCAGATTGTCGGCGACCTCGGCGCCGTGCGCCTTCTGCACGTCGCTCAGTTCGGCGTTGGCCTGGATCGCGGCGTTGAGGAAGATCGTCATCGTCGCCTGCATCAGCGGCCACTGGCCGGCGATCTCGCCCTCGAACTGGCGCAGCTTCGGCTCCAGGTCGCGCAACAGCGCTTCCTCGGCGTCGGGTGCGCTCAGGCGGGCCATCACCTTGGCGTATTCCGCGGCGTCCTCGGCGGTGGGCGGTTCGGCGAGTTCGTGCCGGCGGACCCACGCCTGCTCGGTGCGGGCATGCAGGTCGGGCGGCAGGCTCAGGCGCGACCAGCGCACGAGGTCGCCGTCGTGAAGCGCGTCGGCGAGGGCCTCCACCGCGGCGACCGGGTCACCGGGGGGCGCGGCTTCCGGCGCGGGCTCGTCGCGGCGGCAGGCGCCCACGGCGAGGACCAGCGAAAGCAGGGCCAGCAGGGCCCAGGAATGGCGTCGGGTCATGCGTCGGGGAGGGAAGGGAAGTGGGCGCCGAATCTAGCAGATCGGGCGTTCACGGCCTGTTGGCCACGGCCTCGGCGATCTGGGCGTGGATGGCCTCGGCGGCCGCCACGGGGTCCTCGGCCTGGCGGATCGGCCGGCCGACGACGATGTGGTCGGCGCCGGCGGCGAACGCGCGCGGCACGTCGACGGTTCGCTTCTGGTCGTCGCCGACGGCACCCGCCGGGCGGATGCCGGGACAGACCAGCAGGAAGCCCGGGCCGGTCGCGGCACGCAGCGCGGCCGCCTCCCGACCCGACGCGATGACGCCGTCGAGGCCGGCATCCTGCGCATGGAGCGCACGTTCGACGACGATGTCGGCAGGTTCGGCGTCGATGCGCAGATCGCGCAGGTCGGCGCGATCCATCGACGTGAGCACGGTCACGCCGAGCAGGCGGATGCCCCCCTTTTCCTGCGCGGCCGCCCGCATCATCGCGCCGTGCTGGGCGTGGAGGGTGCAGAAGTCGACCGGGTAGCGCCGCAGGCCGCGGATCGTGGCGGCGACGGTGGCCGGCACATCATGGAATTTCAGGTCCACGAACACCCGCTTGCCGCGGCCGGCGAGGTCCTCCAGCACCCGGAAATAGTCGCCGCTGGTCAGCAGCTCCATCCCGAGCTTGTAGAAGGTGACGCTGTCGCCGAGCCGGTCGACCCACGCGCGCGCGTCGGCGGCGGTCGCGACGTCGAGCGCGAAGATCAGCCGGTCGCGGAGCGCGGTCACGGCACGGCGCCGTCGTAGTCGAGGTGGTCGAGCTTGCGCTGGCGCCGGGTCTCCGGCGGC